>PAQB01000001.1 GCA_002709185.1 Flavobacteriaceae bacterium | reverse complement strand
TCCAGTTACTCTTATAATTGACACTAAAAACCGTGAATAATTTTAGTGGTTTTTATTTGAAATCAGAGCCACAATACTTAATTTAGTAAAAGGTAAAATCAAGAATGATGAACATTCAAAATGCACAAAAAATTGTGGACCAATGGATAAAAACCCACGGGGTTCGCTATTTTAATGAATTGACCAACATGGCTCAGCTTACAGAGGAAGTTGGTGAGGTTGCTCGAATCATTGCCCGCCGCTATGGCGAACAAAGCGAAAAAGCGTCCGATAAAAGCAAAGACTTAGGAGAGGAGTTGGCCGATGTTCTTTTTGTAGTTTTGTGTCTGGCCAACCAAACCGGGGTAGATTTACAAACGGCTTTTGATGCCAAATTAAAACTAAAAACCAAACGCGATCACGATCGTCACCATGCCAATAACAAGCTAAAATAACTGTGCAAATTTTTTTAAAAAAGTCAAAAATAACTCCCTTTTCAGTACTTAAAATTACAGGCTCTAAAAGTGAATCTAACAGAGTTTTGCTTTTACAAGCACTTTATAGTGGACTAAAAATAAATAATTTATCAAATTCTGACGACAGCCAATTGATGCAAAAAGCAATCGCTTCCAAAGGCTCATTGGTGGACATCCACCATGCCGGAACTGCCATGCGATTTTTAACGGCTTATTTTGCTACTCGCGTTGGAAAAACCACCACCTTGACAGGGTCTAAGCGAATGCAAGAGCGTCCAATTAAAATATTAGTGGACGCACTCACTTCCTTGGGCGCATCCATCACTTACACAAAAAATGAAGGTTATCCTCCAATTTTGATTAAAGGAAAAAATCTCTCTAATGACAAGGTGTCTCTTAAGGCCAATGTGAGCAGCCAGTATATCTCCGCCTTGATGCTGATTGCTCCAACCCTAGAAAATGGTCTGACATTACATTTAGAGGGTAAAATCACCTCGACACCATATATTAAAATGACTTTGGCATTGTTGGAAAATTTAGGGATTAGAACAAGTTTTGAAGCGCATACTATAAAGGTTGAGTCTTTTCGAAAAGAGGTTTCAAAAACATTTACAGTTGAATCGGATTGGTCTTCAGCCTCCTATTTTTACAGCCTGGTTGCCTTGAGTCCAATTGGGACACAAATTGATCTCAGTTCTTATAAATCTAACAGTCTTCAAGGCGATGCTGTTTTAATTGATATTTACAAACAATTAGGCGTTCAAAGCAAATTTGATGGCACCACACTTTCATTGAAAAAAATTGGAACCAATTTGCCAAGTTGTCTGAACTTGAACTTATCAGATGCTCCAGATATCGCTCAAACCATCACTGTCAGTTGCCTGGGGCTGAAAATCCCTTGTGAGTTGACGGGGTTACATACTTTAAAAATCAAAGAAACAGACCGCTTGGTAGCCCTTCAAAATGAAATTAAGAAATTGGGGTCTAATGTTGAAATTACCGACCACAGTCTTTCCCTAAATCCCCCCAATGTCCTAAATTCAATGGCGCATATCGCCACTTACAATGACCACCGTATGGCCATGGCATTCGCTCCGCTTGCGCTAAGAACAGACCTGTATATTGAAGACGCGGAGGTCGTTTCAAAATCCTATCCCAATTTCTGGAAAGATCTTGAAACGCTAGGTGTTGAAATACAATAAATAAAAATAAATCCTATAATACTTGACAACCCCCCTGCTGCGATTGTATATTTGCGACTTGTAAAAAAATGAACCCATGAAATTATCCCACTTTAGTTTTGAATTACCCGACGACCTCCTAGCTGAATACCCTTCAGAGAATAGAGATGAAGCACGCTTGATGGTTTTGAACAGGGAAAAACAAACCATAGAACATAAATACTTTAAAGATCTCATCGATTATTTTGAGCAAGACGATGTGATGATCTTAAACAACACCAAAGTATTCCCTGCACGTTTGTTTGGCAATAAAGAAAAAACCGGTGCGCGAATAGAAGTATTCTTGCTTCGTGAGCTCAATTCAGAACAACGCCTTTGGGATGTACTGGTAGATCCGGCTCGTAAGATTAGAATTGGAAACAAACTGTATTTTGGTGAGGATGAAAGTTTAGTAGCTGAAGTCATTGACAATACCACTTCAAGAGGCAGAACCTTACGCTTCTTATTTGATGGTTCTTATGACGAGTTTCGCTCCAAGTTAAATGAGCTTGGTCAGACCCCGCTTCCAAAATATATAAAAAGAGAAGTTGAGCCCCAAGATGAGGACCGTTACCAAACTATATATGCTAAAAACGAAGGCGCGGTTGCTGCACCCACTGCCGGGCTTCATTTTTCAAAACACCTTTTAAAACGCCTTGAAATTAAGGGCATTGATTTCGCAGAAGTTACTTTGCATGTTGGGTTGGGTACTTTTAACCCCGTTGAAGTAGAAGACCTGTCCAAGCATAAAATGGACAGTGAAGAAATTATTATTGGTGAAGATGCGACAAAAACAATTAACAAGGCCTTGGCTGGGAAACGTCGAATATGTGCTGTTGGTACCACAGTGATGCGCTCCATTGAAAGTTCCGTTTCATCCAGTGCGACTCTGAATGAATTTTCAGGGTGGACTAATAAATTTATTTTTCCGCCTTATGAATTTTCAATAGCCAACTGTATGATTACCAATTTTCATACACCAAAGTCTACACTTTTAATGATGACAGCTGCTTTCGGAGGCTATGATTTTGTAATGAAAGCCTACGAAGAGGCAGTCAAAGAAAAATATAAATTTTACAGTTATGGCGATGCCATGCTAATTTTATAAATATACAAAGCCTCTTAGTGAGGCTTTTTTTTATTGTGAGTATCGTTAAAAAAGACATAAGAGCGCTATCTAAAGAAGATTTGATGGCTTTTTTCACCCAAAATTCAGCGAAAGCTTTTCGGGGGAAACAAGTTTATGAATGGCTTTGGAAAAAGGGCGTATATCGTTTTGAGGATATGACCAATATTTCAAAACAAAATAGGCAATTGCTTGAAGCCTCTTTTACAATCAATCACATTGAAGTGGATACCATGCAACGCAGTAGCGATGGAACGATTAAAAATGCTGTGCGCCTTCACGATGGTCTTATTGTAGAATCGGTTTTAATTCCTACGGCCAAGCGCACTACAGCTTGTGTGTCCTCTCAAGTAGGTTGTAGTTTGGATTGTAAATTTTGTGCGACTTCAAGGCTTAAACGGATGCGAAATCTAAATCCCGATGAAATTTATGATCAAGTGGTGGCCATTGATAAACAAAGCCGCCTATATCATAATAAAAAGCTTACAAATATTGTATTTATGGGGATGGGTGAACCTCTTATGAATTACAATAATGTTTTAAAAGCCATCGATAAAATCACTTCGGATGAAGGCTTGGGGATGTCTCCCAAACGCATTGTTGTCTCCACTTCTGGAATCCCAAAAATGATAAAAAAAATGGCGGAAGATGCCGTTAAATTTAACCTTGCAGTCTCTTTACACTCGGCCATTGATGAGGTTCGGACTCAAATCATGCCTTTTAACAAATCATTTCCATTAAAGGAATTGCGGGAAGCTTTAGAATTTTGGTATGCCAAGACCAAGCGAAGAATAACTTACGAGTATGTTGTTTGGGAAGGTGTTAATGATAAAACCAAAGACATTTTAGCATTGATTGATTTTTGCAAATTTGCCCCTAGTAAGGTCAATCTTATTGAATACAATCCCATTGATGATGGCACTTTTCAACAAGCCAAATCTTCGGTTATTGATCAGTATGTGACCATGTTAGAAGCTAAAAACATTACTGTTACAGTGCGTCGTTCTCGCGGGAAAGACATCGATGCGGCTTGTGGTCAGCTGGCCAATAAAGCCTAATTTTATGGGGATGGATTAGGAATTTTAGAGTGTATCGCGTTGATCTCTCTAAGCATGTCTTCATTTAATTTTATATTGATGCTGTCAATATTTTCTTTTAACTGTTCTACTGTAGTGGCTCCAATGATATTACTTGTCACAAATGGACGCCCGTTCACAAATGCCAAAGCCATGCTGGTTAGAGACAAACCCGATTCTTTGGCAAGATTGAGATAGGCTTTTGTCGCAATTGTCGCTTGTTTACTACTGTATCTTGCAAACCTTGGGAATAAATTCAATCGTGCATTTTTCGCTGCGGTACCCTCAATATATTTTCCTGATAAAACCCCAAAGGCTAGAGGCGAATAGGCTAAAAGACCCATGTTTTCCCTTAAGGAAATTTCAGCTAAATCGCCTTCAAAAATCCTATTCAATAAGGAATAGGCATTCTGAATGGTGCTTATTTTGGGAAGCTTGTCCTTCCGTACTTCTTCTAAATAACGCATACTTCCCCAACTTTTTTCATTGGAGAGGCCATAGGCTCTAATTTTTCCAGCTTTCACAAGTGCATTGAGTTCGTGAAGGACTTCATTAAAATTATCTCTCCAAGGGTCTTTTGGACTGGGCTTAAAATCACGCACCCCAAAGGTGTTTGTATGTCGTTCTGGCCAATGCAGCTGGTATAAATCAATATAATCTGTTTGCAGTCTTTTCAATTCTAAATCAATGGCCTGTTTGATAGAATCTCCTTTAAATCCAGTCGTTCGAATGTGCGCGGTATAATCTCCAGGCCCTGCAATTTTACTAGCCAAAACAACTTTACCTCTGTTTTGCCTTTGCTTGAACCAATTTCCTATAATCTCACTAGTACGCCCCTGGGTTTCTTTTGTTGCTGGAACAGGATAGAGTTCTGCGGTGTCAAAAAAATTAACACCTTTTTCAACTGCACAATCCATTTGAGCGAAACCATCGGCTTGGGTGTTTTGGTTACCCCAGGTCATGGTGCCTAAGCATATTTTACTGACTTTTATGTCTGTATTAGGAAGGGTTGTGTATTCCATTAATTCCCATTTAAAAGTTTAGAGATTTCGTCGAGTTTGGGGGTTAAAACCACTTCAATACGTCTGTTCTTGGCTTTACCTATAGCGGTGTCATTGCTTTCTACAGGTGCATATTCGCTTCGCCCTGCTGCTGTTAAATTATTGAGTGATATGGCTTTATTTTCACTTAAAATTGATATGATGGCTGTGGCGCGTTTGGTAGATAAGTCCCAATTGTTTGCAATTTTACCGCCGTTTGAGAAAGGGACATTGTCAGTATGGCCTTCTATCAAAACAGCAATATCAGGATTTTCTGCAAGCACACTACCTAACTGCTCAATCGCATTTCGACCCTGATTCCCAACAGACCAACTTCCAGATTTAAATAGAAGTTTATTTTCCATAGAAACGTAGACTTTTCCATTTCTTTGTTCAACAGTTAGCCCTTTACCCTCAAAAGCTGTCAAGGCTTTTGAAATAGAATTTTTCAAATCTTTCATTGCTTGATCTTTCGCAGCTATTAATTCTTCAAGTTCAGCGATGCGATCCGAACGTTCCTGCATATCTGCTTGCAATCGCATCAAGCGTTCATTTTCTAAGGCGAGGGCTTCTTCTTTAAGCGCAAGCGCTTCTAAAAGGGCTCTATTTTTTTTGGCATTTTCTTCTAGGACCTTAGAACTGTTTTGCTCAAGGGCAGTGTAAGCTGTATTTAATTGATTGTAATTTTTTTGAAGCATTTCCAAATCCTTTTCAAGTTGAATTCTTTCTGAAAGGGTAATATCATACGTCGCTTGTAATGCATTCAATTGGTCTTGTAGTTCATTTTTCTCACCAATCTCATTTGTATTATTCAACGCCAATGCATCATAATCGGATTTGAGCTGTCGGTATTTTACATCCAGGTCATTAAATGATTTTGAGGAAACGCATGCTGTTATGTTCAATACAATAAGCCCTAGAACAATGATTTTTTTTGGCATGATTTAATTTGTTTTTAATTCTAATAAAACTGGACAATGATCGCTGTGTACGGCTTCTTTTAAAATGAGTGCGCGCTTAATCTTATGTTTTAAAGGGTCAGAAACAAGGGTATAATCCAGTCGCCACCCTTTGTTATTGGCTCTAGAATTGGCGCGGTAACTCCACCAACTGTATTGGTGAGGCTCAGTATTTAGAGCGCGAAAGGCGTCAGTAAATCCACTCTTTAAAAAAGCCCCCATCCAAGCCCGTTCCTCAGGCAAAAATCCAGACACGTTTTTGTTGCGAACTGGGTCGTGAATATCAATGGCTTCATGGCAAATGTTGTAATCGCCACAAATTACAAGATTTGGTTTTTCTTTTTTTAGATCATCGATGTAAGCTCTAAATAAATCCATGTATTCAAACTTGTGTTCCAAACGTTGGATGTTCGTTCCTGAGGGTAAATACAAACTCATAATGGAAACTTCAGGGAAATCTACACGAAGATTTCTACCCTCGAAATCCATAGAGGCAATGCCAGTCCCGTAAATTATATTTTGAGGTTTTTTTTTGCATAAAATGGCCACCCCACTATATCCTTTTTTTTGAGCACTGAACCAATAGTGGTAAGGGTAGCCTGCCGTCTCAAAAATGCCTAGGTCAAGTTGCTCTTTTTGCGCTTTAATTTCTTGTAAACAGATCACGTCAGGATCAGCAGCTATCAGCCATTCCACAAATCCCTTTTTTACAGCTGCCCGAATGCCATTTACATTGTATGAGATGATTTTCATCAGAAAGGTACTATAGTTTCAGCAAAAATAATTAAAGCCTTACTTTTACACTAAATAAAAATGGCCATTTTTATTTAAAAGTATCAACAAAATATTTCAGCCATATTGAAGTTTAAACATAGCATGCGCCTATTACATACTTTCATATTATTGTTGTCTTTTTTTTGGTCTTGGTCACAGATTGAAGAACCGCTGATTCAATCCAGAAAAATAGCCATCAATGCGCTGGTAGTTTTGGACAGTGTTGGGGTTAATTCTAATCATTTCAAGGTCCTAGATTTACAAAATAAGCCGCTGGCAGATTCGCTTTATACAATGGATTACAATACGGCTATTTTACGCTTTAAGCCGGCTGCACTCAATTTAGATTCCGTTTGGGTTCAGTATTTGAGATTCCCAGATTTTATGACCCGTGCCTACAAACAATTAGATACTGCTGTTATTGTAAATTCTACAGGATTGACAAACAAGTTGTATCAGCTTTCTAAGCCCAATGTAGAACAGGCTGCTGTCCCTTTTGAGGGCTTAACAACTTCGGGGAGTCTTTCCAGAGGTGTGACCATTGGCAACAATCAAAATTCTGTACTCAACAGTGAATTAGATCTTCAAATTAGCGGAAAACTTAGCGAAAAAGTTACGCTCAGGGCTTCTATACAAGATGCTAATATTCCATTACAACAAAGTGGATATTCGCAACGTTTAGACGAATTTGATCAAGTTTTTATTGAAGCCTTTACTGATAGATGGTCCATACGCGCTGGAGATATTGACTTAGAGAATTCAAGCTCTTATTTTGCTGAATTTTCAAAGCGTGTTCAAGGCTTGTTGGTGCGTTCTCGTTTTAAATCCAATAATTCAGAAACTTCTGCTTTTGTCTCTGGCGCCTTGGTGAGAGGTCAGTTTACCAGAAGTCAATTTACAGCTCAAGAGGGGATTCAGGGGCCATACAAGTTAAAGGGTCCTAATAATGAATTGTTTGTATTGATTGTTTCTGGTAGTGAAACCGTATATGTGAATGGCTTGGCGCTGGAACGCGGTGCTACTAATGATTATATTATCGATTACAATGCCGGAGAAATTGTGTTTACTCCAACATTTCCCATCAACTCAGAAATGCGTATCACGGTTGATTATCAGTTTAGTGATAGAAATTACACCCGTTTTGTTGGCTATGCTGGCGGACAATTCAGTACAGAAAAGTTTCAGCTTGGGATGTCATTTTATAATGAAAATGATCTAAAGAACCAACCGCTTCAGCAAAACCTAAGCAACGCCCAAGCGACCATTTTAGCACAAGCTGGAGACGATACATCTTTAATGACAGCCCCTTCAGCCAATCCACAAGAATTTTCTGAAAATAGAATTTTATACAAGAAAGAACTTGTAAATGGCCAAGAAATCTTTGTGTTTTCTAACAATCCAGATGACGATTTATTTCAGGTCAATTTTTTATCGGTAGGCGATCAGCAGGGAGATTATATATTGGTCAATTCCAGCTCCATTTCAAATATATATGAGTACATCGCTCCAATTTCTGGACAACCACAGGGGAATTATGCACCTATTGTACAATTAGTGGCGCCAGTAAAATTGCAATTGGCAGTCTTAAATGGACGCTACAGTCCCTCCCAAAATACGCAGCTAGACTTTGAATTGGCTGCCAGCCGAAACGATTTAAATTTATTTTCGAACTTATCGGACAGCAATAACGATGGCTTGGCTGCTCGCTATGATATAAATCATCATTTACCGCGTTTTTTGAAAGGCTGGACCATTGATCTCGCTTCAGGGTTAGATTATATTCATAAAGACTTTAGAAATATACAAACCCTTTATAATCCAGAGTTTAATAGAGACTGGAACCTAGACAACCCTTTGGGTAATGGAATTGCTTCTGAAATGGGGACTCAGTTATTTTTGAAAAATATAATTGCCTTATCAAAACCTGAAGTAGGGCAGATTAATTATGCCTTTCAGCATTTGAATTTTTCTAAAAACTACATTGGAAACCGCCATCTTTTAAGCGCCAATTTGAAAGCAGAAAAACTAGAATTTCAAAACCAATCGAGTATCTTAAAAACAAATAGTAATCGCTCATCTTCTAAGTTTTTAAGATCCATATCTCAATTAAAATACCAGGTTGGTAAGTTCTGGCCTGGGTTGAAATTTTCAACTGAAAACAATAAAATCGTTTCACAGATTGACAGCCAATTGGATTCTCTCAGTCAAAGATTTTCTTCTTACGAAGGATTTTTAGGCGTTGGTGATTCTACCAAAGTTTTTGTGAAAGTAGGCTATATTCACCGCGTTAATGACAGTGTTCAGGGCAACCGTTTGCAACGTGTCAATCAATCGGACACCTATTATTTAAATTCTAAATTAATCGCCTCAAAAAATACGGATTTAAGTCTATTTGTCAATTACCGTCTTTTTAATTTAAAAACTCAACAACAGCCGCCTCAAAAGTCTTTAAACTCTAGGGTTTTTTACAATCAAAGTTTCCTTAAAAATCTAGTGCAATGGCAGACTGTTTACGAAACTAATTCTGGGCGCTTGCCACAACAGGACTTTACTTATGTTGAGGTCGAACCTGGGCGTGGTTCTTTTGTTTGGTTCGATTACAATGGCAATGGAATCCAAGAACTTGAGGAATTTGAAGTGGCTCAGTTTCAAGACCAAGCGACCTATATACGGGTACTACTGCCCAATCAAGTTTTTATCAGAACCCATCAAAACCGTTTGAGCCAATCGCTTACTTTCGATCCTATACAATGGGTAAATTCTAGTAATAAACGTCAAAAATTTTGGTCACATTTTTACAATTTAACAACTTATCTCATAGATCGAAAAGACCGAAATGTATTTCAGAAAATTAATTTAAATCCATTTAAATCTGAAGCAGGACAGCAGTTGGGATTGCAGTCTAATTTTAGAAATCAATTGTTTTTTAATAGAGGAAAACAACACTACACGATGTCTTATACTTATTTTGATTCCGAATTAAAAAATGTACTTTCTTTTGGAGCTGTCACTCAAAAAGGATCTGGACATCAGTTCAATTTTACACACAAGATTCAAGATCAGTGGCTTTTAAATTTCCAAACCAATATTGAAAGTAATAGGGCTACTAGTGAAAATTTTACATCAAAAAATTATGATTTAGATCAATGGCTTGTAAGTCCGAAATTATCGTATTTGATGGACGACAACAAGCGCTTTGATTTGTTTTATCAGTTTCATAAAAAAAACAATTTAATTCAAGGACAAGAAATTTTAGAACAACACAAGTTGGGCATTTCAGCTGTTCTCACTCAAAATCAAAAGGCAGCCATTACCGCGGAGTTGAATTATTTTTCTAATGATTTCAGAGGAAATGCCAACAACCCTGTAGCATATCAAATGATGGAGGGGCTTCAGCCTGGTACAAATTTTACATGGTCGGTCGTGGCTCAAAAACGCTTGACAAAATACTTGGATTTAAATTTGAATTATTTTGGTCGTAAATCAGAATCAAGCCAAACCATCCATACTGGAACCGTCCAATTAAAGGCGTATTTCTAATTTATCAGCCATTGGTTGTAGTGGCCTAACGAATTAATGAAAAATGGGATTTGAATTGTTTTTCATTACCATCCTCGCTGTAATAGGTTACAATAAACCAGTAGTCACTTGCAGGTAATAATTCACCATTGTATGTTCCGTTCCATCCAGGAAAATTTGTTTTAAATTGGTTTAAGAGCTTGCCGTGGCGGTTAAAAATTGAAATACTCCCAGACTGAGTTTGCAAGCATTTAATGTTCCAGAAATCATTATAGCCGTCTCCGTTAGGAGTGAAGAATTTTGGGTACTCCAAAATAGTGACCGTTGTTTCGGGGTCATTGCTACAGCCTTCAACATCTCTTACTTTGACAATGTGATCTTCACAGCCCACTACGTTTTGAAAAATAGGACTATTTTGCCAAATCCCTCCGTCTAGTTGGTACTCGTAATCTCCACTGCCTCCGCTAACACTCACCTCAATGATTTGGTTGGTGTCGAAAGCCTCAGAAATGTTTTCGATTGAAATTATTAAATTATTTACAGGATTTACTCTAATGGTTTCAGTGGTAGTTGTTGCGCATTCTCCTGCATCAGGTGTGAAAGTATATGTGGTTGTTGCAAGATTATTTGGCAAAGGAGACCAACTACCTGATATTCCTTCATTTGATAACGTAGGTAAAACGCCAATAGATTCTCCTATGCAAATATCATCAATCAGGAAGGTTGGTGTTGTTTCTTGAAGTACTGTTACAGTCATTGCTACAGTTTCAATGCAAACACCGCCATTTGGAGAAAAGGTATAAACAGTAGTAGTGGTGTTATCTATCAAAGCAGGACTCCATGTCCCATTGAATCCATTCGTAGAGGTTGTAGGCAAAGGAGGTATTGTTTCACCTACACAAAAGGGACCAATTTGGTTGAAAGTAGGGGTTTGGGTTGGAATAATTACAACCGTCATATCATCAGTTGAAGCACACTGTCCCGTATCGGGTGTGAAGGTATAGGTTGTGGTGTTATTGGCATCGAATGAAGGGGACCAGCTCCCTGTAATATTATTGTTTGAGGTTGAGGGTAACGTAATTTCATCTCCTGCACAGCTGTCGGGGATTTGTGTAAAATCAGGGGATGTGGGTTGTGCGATCACAACCGTCATGTCGGCAGGTATAGCACACTGTCCTGCATCGGGTGTAAAGTTGTAGGTTGTGGTATTATTGGCATCGAATGCAGGCGACCAGCTCCCTGTGATACCATTATTTGAAGTGGAAGGTAATGTGATTTCAGTACCTGCGCAACTGTCGGGGATTTGTGTAAAATCAGGGGATATGAGTTGCGTAATCACAACTGTCATGGCGGTAGCTGTAGCACAAAGTCCTCCATCGGGCGTGAAAGTGTAGGTTGTTGTTGTGGTATTGTCCATTATAGCCGGGCTCCATGTCCCAACAATACCATTCGTTGAAGTTGTGGGTAATGGGGGTATTGTTTCCCCTATACAGAAAGGACCAATTTGTGTAAATTCAGGATTTACATTTGGAATTACAGTTGCGGTTATGGGTGTTCTTAAGCCTGTTTCACATCCCCCATTGGAAGCTAAAACCCAAAAAGTAGTAGTTGAGGTCAGTGTTGGACTGTATGAATTCCCAGTAAATAACAGTGTTCCTCCATTTTGACTGTCATACCATAGAACATCAGTTGTATTTGAAGTCGCTTGAAGCGTGGTTGTTTCATTTTCACAAGTTGTTGCGGGGGTTGTAGATAAAATTCTAGGTGGACTAAAGTTTGTAGTTGCAGAAATATTTAGCTCAGGATCACCTGGCATTCCACCATATTCTACAACAAATCCAGTTGCTTCATAATTTCCTTGACCTGCTGTATTGTCTCTTAAATCATTCCATGACCCGGGAAAACCAATATTAGGCGCGGTTATGTGTGCGTAATCTTCATTACCAACATTATTAGGCTCAGCTGGATCATTATTCCAATTACTATACATTCCAGGGGCAGCGGATCCATTTTCATCTCCGTTCCAGAAAACAGTTCCTGCTTCAGGTCCGCTTACCCATTTCCAGACGCCCTCTGTCTGGGCATCACTTGCTCCGATCCATCCAGTTCCTGGTGTGAGTTCTCCGCAAATTTGAGCTTCCTCTGCATTGGTGATGGTTGCTAAATAACCCTGTAATTCATAATACTCCATACTTTCTGCCATAGTTTTAGCATTGGTCCATGTAATGGCCACATTGGGGATAAATTCATAATAATGCCCATTTAGAAAATTAGCTTGCCCAGCGGTTAATGAAAAAGTTTTTGGTCCCACATTTACATTGTTACTAAAAAAAACCACATCATTAACAGCACTGATGACATCATCATAATCAATGCTGGTGCCATTTGCAGGGGAAAAGGAAAGCTTAGCTTCAGCAGGATTCCAACTGCTGTTTATATTTGGATGATTTCCTGTTAACATCAATTGATCTTGGCCTTGGACAAAGCCTGTCGATATTTGAATGTAAAATCCAGTTGTTGAGCTACTGTCAGGATCTACAATATCAAAGTCAGTGACAATATTTTGCTGGGTTTGTGGGCAATATATTTGATCGCCAATTGCGGTCACAACAGGGGGGGCGGATTGTGAAAATCCTATAAGCCCTTGACACATGAGGCACAAGGTCATTAACAAAGCTTGGGTATTTAAAAATCCTTTAACAGTCATAAAAACCAGAGAATATAAAAAATCTAAAACAAGTTCTCTTTAATTATTTTTTCGATTTCAA
Organism: Flavobacteriaceae bacterium; assembly: GCA_002709185.1. The sequence continues at coordinate 20,210 of PAQB01000001.1, read as the reverse complement.
AATTAGACCACACCATTTTATTCATGGTCAAATTGAACTATACATTTATCATGTAAAAAATTTAAAATTAAATGTGGTTTTTGGCACTACGCTTTTTTTGAAACTTATAGTTTATTTAACCAATGTTTTGCCGCAACCTCTTTATTAATAATTTTTGAGAGTTCCTTTGTTTCAAGTCTTATTTGTTCCATTGAGTCTCTGTAGCGAAGTGTTACGGAATTGTCTTCAAGGGTCTGGTGGTCAACAGTAATACAAAACGGGGTTCCGATGGCATCCTGACGGCGATAGCGTCTTCCCACTGCGTCTTTTTCGTCATAGATGACGTTAAAATCCCATTGTAAATCTTTTAATATGGTTTGTGCAATTTCAGGGAGTCCGTCTTTTTTAACAAGAGGCAATACTGCCGCTTTGTAAGGCGCCAATACAGATGGAATTTTTAAAACGGTTCTGGTCGAATTATTTTCGAGTGTCTCTTCTTGAAGGCTGTTTGAAAATACAGCCAAGAACATCCGGTCTAAACCAATAGAAGTTTCTAAAACAAAGGGTGTGTAGCTTTTATTTTCTTCAGGATCAAAAAATTGTAATTTTTTACCTGCATATTTTTCGTGTTGTCTTAAATCGAAATCGGTTCTAGAATGAATGCCTTCTAGCTCTTTAAAACCAAAAGGAAATTTGAACTCAATATCTGCTGCGGCATCGGCGTAGTGGGCCAGTTTTTCATGGTTGTGAAAACGGTAATTACTTTCGCCCATGCCCAAAGACAAGTGCCATTTTAATCGTGCTTGTTTCCAATGATCATACCACTTGGATTGGGTTCCTGGTTTGATGAAAAATTGCATTTCCATTTGTTCAAACTCTCGCATTCTGAAAATAAATTGTCTTGCTACAATTTCATTTCTAAAAGCCTTTCCCGTTTGTGCAATTCCGAATGGAATTTTCATACGCCCTGTTTTTTGAACATTTAAAAAGTTTACAAAAATCCCTTGTGCCGTTTCCGGGCGCAAGTATAAATCCATGGCGCTCTCGGCTGAAGCGCCGAGCTTGGTTCCAAACATTAAATTAAACTGTTTGACATCGGTCCAATGGCGACTGCCACTTACAGGGTCTGCAATTTCTAATTCTTCAATTAAAGCTTTTACGTCAGCTAAATCTTCCTCCCCTAAAGATTTTCCTAGACGTTTTAGTATAGCATCAATTTTCTCACGGTATCCAAGTACCCGACCATTGGTCGCCAAAAATTCAGCTTCATCAAAAGCATCTCCAAAACGTTTTTTCGCTTTTTTGACTTCTTTTTCAATTTTCTGCTCAATTTTTGCACAGTAATCTTCTACAAGAACATCTGCTCTGTATCGCTTTTTAGAATCTTTGTTGTCAATCAGTGGATCGTTAAAAGCATCAACATGCCCAGAGGCTTTCCAAGTAGTTGGGTGCATAAAAATCGCAGCATCTAAGCCTACTATGTTGGTGTTCATTTGCACCATAGCTTTCCACCAATAGTCTCTGATATTTTTCTTTAATTCTACACCATTTTGACCATAGTCATAGACGGCACTCAGCCCGTCATAAACTTCACTGCTTTGAAAGACAAAGCCATATTCTTTGGCATGGGAAATAACTTTCTTAAAATGATCTTGCGGATTGTTCATTCCACAAAAATAGAAAACCCCTTTAAATTAACAGAAAAGAAGACAAGAAATATAAATATTTTTTTAAATTGGTTTGATATACTTTCCCAAATGTTAACACTCCTAACCGACTTATTTTTCCCAAATCTGTGCCCTGGTTGCAGTCGTATTTTAATGGACAAGGAGTTGGTTATTTGCCTGGGCTGCCGTCACCATTTACCTTTAACAAATTATCATTTTAAAGCCCCAGAAGAAATGAAAAATAGTCTAGTTATTCGCGATGCGTTCAAAGGCGCTACAGCTCTTTTTTACTTCCGTAAAAAAGGAAAAGTCCAACAAATTTTACAACATTTAAAATACAAAAATCAGCAGATAATTGGGACCGTTTTAGGTCAATGGTTGGGGGCTGAACTTAAACAATGCAGCGCATTTATGGCTGTCGATTTGGTAATTCCTGTTCCAGTTCACTCAAAAAGACTAAAAAAACGAGGCTACAATCAAGTCAGCACTTTTGCCAAGGAAATAGCCAAAAGTCTTGGCGCTGATTATATAGAAAATGTGTTGACCAAAGGCGTTCATAACAAAACACAAGTCTTCCAATCTAGAAAAGAGCGATGGCGGTCCGTACAACACAGTTTTAAACTCACAAACACGAGATGTGTTTTAAATAAAAACGTGTTATTGGTGGATGATTTAATTACAACCGGTTCTACGGCTAAAGCTTGCCTTCAAAGTTTAAATAAAGGCAAGCCTAAATCTGTAAGCCTGGCCACCATTGCGATTACTGACACAGTGTTTCATTAAAATTAAAATATGTTGTTTCTTTGTAAACGTCAAAGGGTGATATGCGAGAAACAATTCTTTATAAAGCGGTAGTAATTTTTTCTGTGTTACTTTTTTTTCAGTGTGCCAACCGTGGAACGGCCAATGGAGGAGAGAAAGACGTCACGCCACCAATGATTGTCAGTGAAGTGCCTGAAAATTTTTCAACCAATTTTAGCGGAAATGAAATTAAAATATATTTTGATGAGTACATCAAACTGAAAAATCTTCAGAAACAGTTGATTGTTTCTCCGCCTATGGATCCTCCAGCAGAAATAACACCCATGGGGTCTGCAAGTAAACACATCACCATTAAAATTCATGATACCTTACAACCCAATACGACTTATGCCTTTAATTTTGGCAGTAGTATTGAAGACAATAATGAAGGCAATGTATTTCCATTTTATAGGTATGTCTTCTCCACGGGAGCAGCCATAGATTCTTTGTCCGTATCCGGAAGTGTTTCTGATGCGTTGGAGCGCGAGACACCAGATTTTGTTTCTGTGCTTTTACACGAAGTGGATTCTACTTACACGGATTCTATAATTTTTAAACAAAAGCCCAAGTATATTGGCATTTCTGACAGTTTATCCCAATTCTCAATCGATAATTTAAAAGCTGGAAAATATCTTTTGACAGCCTTAAAAGAAGAGAATACAAATTATACCTACCAACCCAAAAAAGATAAGTTTGCCTACCGAAGTGGGTTCATTACAGTTCCTTCAGATACAGCATATGTATTAAGTCTTTTTGAGCAGGCTCCAGAATTTAAGTTTATTAGGGCTAGACAACTGGCTCAGGGCCGTATTGGTTTTGGCTACGAGGGTAATCCATTACCAATGCGAATAAAAAGGATTTCACCATTGGCCGACTCAATCGCAGTTACAACCTCTAAGGAGCCTGAAAAAGATACTTTGAACTACTGGGTGCGCCCAAGAAAGTTAAATGTTGATTCTTTGTTATTTGAAGTTGCTTACTACGCACAAAAGGACACGGTTAGTGTTAGAATTAGAGCTTCAGAAAAAGATTCTTTAAGCTTCAAAGCCGTTTCATCAACTTTAAAATTAGATGATGTTTTTAAGTTGAGTTCAAGTATTCCAATTGCTAATTTTGACCCCACTAAAACCACTATAATGGACAAGGATTCTTTATTTCTTGAGAGTAAGTTAGCCATTGACTCCCTTAAAAATACCCAGGCCAGCTTAAAGTTTAATTTAAGTGAGGGCAATCGTTATAAAATTACTTTTTTGCCAGGTGCATTTACCGATTTTTATGGGGCTCAAAATGACACTTTAAGCTTTACGGCCTCCACTAAATTAATTTCCTCATACGGGAATTTGAGACTTAGTTTAAAAAATGCTAAGTATCCCGTTGTTGTTCAGATTGTTTCTGCCACTGGAGCTGTTGAAGCAGAGCAATTTATAGAAGCATCACAACCCATAGATTTTATTCATTTAAACCCAGGAAAATATTTTCTGAGAGCAGTTTTTGACACCAATAATAATGGACGTTACGACGCGGGAAATTTTCTTTTAAAAACACAACCAGAGCGGGTGAGTTATGCCAAAGAGATTTTGGAGGTTCGTGCGGGTTGGGATGCTATTGAAGAATTTGTATTGGAAGATTAGCCTTTTAGGCTAGATTTAATCAATTCACGATTCATTCGCGCAATATTCTCCAAAGATATGCCTTTGGGGCATTCTACTTCGCAAGCTCCTGTATTGGTACAATTCCCGAAGCCTTCTAAGTCCATTTGTGCTACCATATTTTTAACACGATCTGGGGCTTCGACCTGACCTTGAGGAAGCAAGGCATATTGAGAAACTTTTGCACCTACAAACAACATGGCTGATGAATTTTTACATGTCGCAACACAGGCGCCACAACCAATACAAGTGGCTGCGTCCATGGCCTCGTCTGCTGCGTGTTTAGAAATCGGAATCGCATTCCCATCTTGAGTATTTCCTGACGTATTAATCGAAATAAAACCACCGGCATGTTGTATGCGATCAAAGGCAGAACGATCAACCACCAAATCCTTGATAACGGGAAATGCCTTGGCTCTAAAAGGTTCAATAAAAATAGTATCTCCGTCTTTAAACTTACGCATGTGCAATTGACACGTCGTTACACGACGGTCGGGGCCATGGGCCTCCCCATTGATGTACAAGGAACAAGACCCGCAAATCCCTTCACGGCAATCGTGATCAAACGCCACGGGCTCTTCCCCTAATTCAATAAGTTGAATATTTAATATGTCTAGCATTTCTAAAAAGGACATATCTGGAGAAATACCGCTAATAGGGTATTTAACGATCTTTCCTTTTTGGTGGCCATTTTTTTGACGCCATATTTTAAGTGTTAAATTCATGACAATACTTATTTGTAGGACCGTTCTTTTACTTCAATATCTTCGTAGTTCAATGCTTCCTTGTGTAACTTGGCATCTTTCGGAGCGCCTTTGTATTCCCATGCCGATACAAATTGAAATTCTTTTCGTCTTTTTGCTTCCCCTTCTTTTGTTTGGTGCTCTTCTCTAAAGTGGCCGCCAGCAGATTCTTCTCGAGCCAATGCATCTTTGGCAAATAATTCACCAAGCTCTAAAAAGTCGGCAACACGTCCTGCTTTAGCTAATTCCTCATTAAACTCATCTGAACTTCCAGGAACACGAACCTCCTTGTAAAAGNATTCTCTTAANGCTGANATTTCTTCAATGGCTTNTTTTAAATNTTTTTCATTTCGCGCCATNCCACATTTATTCCACATGATTTTACCAAGTTTTTTATGGAAATAATCTACNGGNTTGGTTCCTTTGTTATTAATAAAGGCTTTGATTTGTTGGCGGACATTTGCTTCGGCTTCTTCAAACTCAATAGTNTCTGTAGGAATTGGACCNGTTCGGATATCGTNNGCGAGATAATCTCCAATGGTATAAGGTAAAACGAAATANCCATCTGCAAGACCTTGCATCAAAGCAGAGGCTCCTAAACGATTTGCACCGTGGTCTGAGAAATTAGCTTCNCCAATGGCATANAANCCAGGNACNGTTGTTTGTAAATTNTAATCNACCCANATACCNCCCATAGTGTAATGNACNGCCGGGTAAATCATCATNGGNGTTTCGTAGGGGTTTTCATCAACAATTTTTTCATACATCTGNAATAAATTACCGTATTTNCCTTTNACAACTTCTTTNCCTAAGGNNTNTACNANGCTNTCATCNTTTNCNTCAAGGCCTTTGATGTANACTTGTTCTTTNCCATAACGAACAATTGCAGNAGCGAAATCAAGATATACAGCTTCTCCAGTNGCGTTGACCCCAAATCCAGCATCACAACGTTCTTTAGCGGCTCTGGANGCCACGTCTCTGGGGACNAANTTTCCAAAGGCGGGGTAACGCCTTTCTAAGAAATAGTCGCGNTNNTCNTCNGCAATNGCAGTTGGNTTTANGGTTTTATTTTGAATNGCTTTCGCATCTTCTATTTTNTTNGGCACCCAAATACGCCCATCATTTCTTAGGGATTCAGACATGAGGGTCAGTTTGGATTGGTGGTCCCCCGAAACTGGTATACAAGTGGGATGAATTTGTGTGTAACATGGATTTGCAAAGAAAGCACCTCGTTTATGTGCTTTCCAAGCAGCAGTTACATTACTGCCCATTGCATTGGTGGAAAGATAAAATACGTTTCCATATCCTCCTGTTCCCAAAACCACAGCATGAGCAGAGTGGCGTTCAATCTCTCCAGTGATTAAATTTCGAGTGATGATGCCACGGGCTTTTCCATCAACAATAACAACATCGAGCATTTCGTGACGGTTGTACATTTTAATTTTACCGCGTCCAATTTGTCGGTTCATAGCCGAATAAGCGCCTAATAATAACTGCTGTCCGGTTTGTCCTTTGGCATAAAAAGTACGTGACACCAAAACCCCTCCAAAAGATCGATTGTCTAACAAGCCTCCGTAATCTCTCGCAAAAGGAACACCTTGTGCCACACATTGATCAATAATATTGGTGGAAACTTCTGCCAGTCTATAAACATTAGCTTCACGAGAACGATAATCTCCGCCTTTTACAGTGTCATAGAAAAGCCTGTAGGTGGAGTCACCATCTCCTTGGTAATTTTTAGCCGCATTGATACCCCCTTGTGCTGCAATGGAATGTGCGCGTCTTGGGGAATCCTGAAAGCAAAAAGCTTTCACATTGTATCCTAGCTCTGCGAGAGTCGCAGCGGCAGATCCACCTGCCAGACCTGTTCCAACAACAATAACATCAATCAGTCTTTTGTTGGCAGGATTAACAAGGTTAATTTTATTTTTATGATTGGTCCATTTTAGATCGATGGGTCCCTCAGGAATTCCACTTTTTAAGTTTACAGAAAACGATTTGGGTTGTATTTTTTTTAAAATTTCGTCAATATCAAAATTTTTAACTTTGGCAGCAAGTATCTTATTTTTTCTTTTGTGACCAGGGTCGGTTTCTTTGATGGGCTTTCTAGCAATGGATTTATGCCAGTTTGAATCCCAATCTTTTAGCTTACATTTAACCCCTGTACTTTTTTTAATAATCTTGGCTTTATTTGTTTTTGTGCATTTGTAGTAAAATCTAATGCAAACAATAAGCTCGTCGCTGGACAAATAGCTATTTTTTGGCTTTCTATAATTTAATGAATATGTTATTTTTTTTGTCTTCATTTATATTACATCAAAATTAATGATTTATTAGAAACAAACAAAAATTTGTAACACATTTTTGTAACACATAAAAAATTAGTGGGCTATGTGATGAAAAATGGCTACAAAAATAAAGCCTAAAGGAATTGACAATGCATATATTTTGCCAAAACTCTTTAAACCTTGGGTGTATTTATTATTTGCCCCAACCGATTGAAATGCAGAATTAAATCCGTGTAGTAAGTGCAGTGATAAAAACACAAAACCTACGCAATATAAGACCACACGCCAGAGCGGTATGAATTTATGTTGCAATTCTTCGTAGTATCGATAGCCACTACCATCATCCAATAGGCCTGAAGTATCTCCAACAATGTATTTGGTGTTGATTTCCGGAATCCAAAAATCAATAAAGTGGATGACTAAGAAAGCCAAAATAAAACCACCGCTGTAGATCATATTTCTGCTCATCCATGTTGAATTTGCGTTGCCTTTGTTCATGGCATAAGATACTGTGCGAGAGGCTCTATTTTTATATTCTAAAACAAATCCCATTAAAAAATGAAATACGACTCCAAAAATTAATACAGGCTGTAATACAAATTGCACCAATGGGTTTGTACCCATAAAGTGTGAAACATCATTGAACAGATCCGGATTAAAAACAGATAAAATATTGATGGCAAAATGTTGAAGTATAAAAATCATCAAGAAAAATGCGGATAGCGCCATGGCAATTTTTCTCGCGATCGAAGACTTCAAAAACTGACTCATAATAAAACTTATGTTTTAACTAGACAAAGGTACTTCACACTGCGCTTTTAGGCAATAGGTTTAACTATAATTTTTAATTATTTAGAATCTATATAAATAGACACATTCAATTTTTTAATTTGCATACAATTTTTTCAGCATCTGATTGAAAATATTTACATTTGGGAAAACCTAAAGTATGAAGTATCAGGCCATAGATTCCGGATTGTTTGTTAAAAACAGAATTAAGTTTGCGGCTCAAATGCAACCCTCTGCCTTGGCTGTTTTCAATTCTAATGACGTTTTTAATACGGGCGCTGACAGTACTTTGCCTTTTCACCAACATCGCAATATTTTTTACTTAAGCGGCGTCGATCAAGAAGAAAGCATATTGATTATTTTCCCAGATGCTAAAAATTCAATACACAAAGAAATTTTGTTTTTAAAGGAAACCAACGAACATATTGCCATCTGGGAAGGGGCCAAGCTTAATAAAAAACAAGCTACTGCGGTTTCTGGCGTTCAAACTGTTTATTGGTTGAGTGATTTTGATTCCATTTTTGATACACTCATGAAAGAGGCCAAAACCGTCTATTTCAACAATAACAATCACTATCGCAAAGCGGTGGAAATGGAAACGCGTGAAGATCGTTTTATAAAGCATGTAAAATCTAATTACCCCAAACACACAATTCAAAATAATTTTTCCATCATGGAATCGCTTCGTGGTGTCAAAGAACCAGAAGAAATTGAACTGATTCGAAAAGCTTGTAATATTACCGAAAAAGGTTTTAGACGTGTTCTGGGTTTTGTTGAACCTGGTGTGATGGAATATGAAATTGAGGCAGAATATGCCCATGAGTTTTTAAAAAATCGATCTAAAGGATTTGCTTATACGCCCATTATTGGATCTGGCTATAATGCTTGTGTTTTACATTATATCGAAAACAATCAACGCTGTAACGATGGCGATATGTTGTTGATGGACGTGGGCGCGGAGTATGCCAATTATTCCAGTGACATGACGCGAACCATACCAGTCAACGGCCGTTTTACAGCGCGTCAAAAAGCGGTTTATCAGGCGGTTTTAAATGTTAAAAATGAAGCGACTCAAATGCTTGTTTCGGAAACACTTTGGGAAGATTATCACAAAGAAGTTGGAAAAATAATGACTTCGGAATTATTGGGTCTTGGATTACTAGATAAATTTTCGGTTCAAAACCAAGATCCGAAAAATCCTGCTTATAAAAAGTATTTTATGCACGGAACTTCACACCATATGGGCTTGGACACCCATGACTATGGTGCACTGAAAACTCCTATGGTAGAAAATATGGTTTTTACGGTAGAACCTGGAATTTATATTCCTGAAGAAAAAATGGGCATTCGCCTAGAAGACGATGTGGTTATTCAAAGCGCTGGAGCCCCAGTAAATCTTATGAAAAATATTCCCATTGAAATTGAGGCGATTGAATCTTTGATGCATGCCTAAGCCTAATATTCAGAAATCAAGCATGAAATATCTAGTTGTTTTATTCTTTAGCGTTGTCAACAATCATTTTAAAATCCTCAACCGAGAAGCTTAATGTTTGACTTACCGAAGTGACTGTTGATACCAAAAGGGCTTCATTGATTTTATTCGCATCGAATTTAACTGTCGCCATCTCATCTTGAAAGTTTACGTTTGCCTTAGACATCCCTTCTAATTTGGATAATTTATTTTCAATCGCTCTGGCGCAACCCATTTCACAGCTCATTCCTTTGATAGTAAAAGTTGCGGTAGCATAACTTAGACCTTCAGTTTGGGGCGTTTCATTATGGATTTGAGAATTGGCGGTCTCAACTGAAATAATTTCGGCTGATTTATTTTGTTTACAATTTAGTATTAAAACTAAGATAGAGACAAGAGGGAATGTGAGTTTAAGTACTTTGATAATTTTAAATTTAGGATTCAATCAAATTTAATATTTTTTTGGCACACTTTGTTATAATTTACCTCAATTTTGTCATCTCAACTGATTGCCATGTCCAATACTGTTAAAAAATGGGTCTTCCTTTTATTGCTTTCCTTTATTTGGGGCAGCTCTTTTATTTTGATTAAAAAAGGGTTGTTGGGCCTAACCCCTTTACATTTGGGCAGTTTTCGACTCGTGCTCTCGGCGCTTATTATATTTGCATTTGGGTATAAATCTTTGAATGGACTCAAGAAACCCCAATGGAAGTGGTTGGCCCTTTCAGGCTTTCTGGGTAGTTTTTTCCCTTCCTTTTTATTTGCTTTCGCAGAAACTGAGGTAGACAGTACTATCACTTCTATTTTGAATGCTTTGGTCCCTTTAAACACCCTTATCTTGGGTTTTGTATTATTTAAAATTAAATCGAATCGGTTTCAGGTTTTAGGGGTTTTTCTTGGATTTATTGGAGCGGTTCTTTTGATTTTGGAGGGGGCAGCCTTGAACCCCACTCATAATTATACATACACTGGTCTTATTATTTTAGCGACATTGATGTATGCAGCCAATGTCAACATCATCAAGCGTCATCTCAATGAGGTTCCCCCGTTAGCGATTGCAATGGCAAACTTTGTGGCTATTTTTATTCCTGCTTTTGGGGTGCTCATTTTTTCTGGAGGCTTAAGCCATGAGACCCTATCTAGCCCAGCCTTTTTACCGGCATTGGGCTGTGTTTTTTTGTTGTCACTTTTTGGCACTGCGCTGGCCAAAATACTTTTTAATACTTTGATTCAAATTTCCAATCCTGTTTTTGCCTCATCGGTAACTTATTTAATGCCTTTAGTAGCCCTTTTTTGGGGGATAATCGACGCTGAAATCTTTAATGCTTTTCAAGGGGTTGCCGCACTCATCATTTTGAGTGGTATCTATTTGGCGAATAAAAAATCCAAAAAAAAAGACCGCTAGTGAGCGGTCTTTTTTAAAAATTATTTTATTTAAATCTTATTTGAAATCGGCTTCAGAGACTCCTGAATTTATTACAACCTCTGTTGCATTAAATCCAAAAACTTGTGGACCTGCTGTAATTTTTCTGCCAAAAGGAATCATAACACCATCCACAGCTCTATAGTCTGAGTGCACAGTTATGGTTGTTACACTTTGTCCTTGAGCTTCTTCTGTAGCTTCTTCTCTTAACAGCAATCCTGAGTTTGCATCGTAATAGCGAAAAGATTCACTAACGCCTTTGACTTTAATTTTATAAACATCGGTGCCTTCTAAATCCGATAGGCTCATGAGTTCAATCTCATCTGCAGTATAATGCACTTCTGGGAATAAACCTTTTTGACTGGTTTGTTCTGCAATATCCTCTTCGCTCATGGGTTGTTTCATTCCTCCTTGTTCGGCGTAGCCTGTGGTGCCATCAAACTTTTGTTTCATAATGGTTCCCATCCCCGCAATGCTCATTTCCATGGAACTTTTATTGGGTGCCATGGCTTTTATTACAGCAGTGGGTTTGAAAGGTGCTCCTTCAATGGTTACTTCGGCATTAAACAGCATGGTTTGTACAGATTCAACTGCCGCTTTTCCACCAATGGCCTCAATATAAGACGCCATGACAGAAGACGCTGTTACCCCGTCAGGAATTGGTTTTGAAAATTCTGGTTTTTCAGTTGGATTCGCGTATTTGTCAAAATACTTAATTGGGATTCCTGTTTTTTCAAGATTTTCTATAACATCACTGCCTTTACCAACTAAAACGATTCTTGCGTTGCCATCAGGGAAATAAATGTTGGAAACGCGTTGTACATCCTCTATTGTTACCGCATCAATATTGGCAATGTAATTTTTGTAGAAATCTTCAGGAAGTTTATTTGTTTTGATTGAAAGCGCACGTCTTGCAGCGACGGTTTTATCCTCAGATTGCAGAATGAAATTTCCTAAGAATTTAGCTTTTGCATTGGCCAACATTTCAGCATCAACGGGCTCAGCTTTGATACGTTTAATCTCTTTTAGAACTTCTACAACAGCACTGTCTGTAACCATATTTCGAACCTTTGTGGTGGCTCTAAAAGACCCATTATACCAACGGGCTGTTCCGAGGCTGGAGCGCACTCCGTAGGTATATCCATTTTCTTCTCGCAAGTTCATGTTTAAGTAAGAACCAAAGGCCCCTCCCAAAATGTAATTGGCCACCAAACAAGCATGGTAATCCTTATCGGTCATTTTCAATGGGGATACGCTCATGACAGCGAGCTCTGTTTGTACCGCATTCGGAACGTCTACAAAATTAATTTCCGTTTCTGAAACATCCTCAAAAGCAGGATATTCTGGAGTGGCAACAAATCCAGATTCCCAGTCTTTCATATATGTCTTTAGTAACTTTTTGGCTTGTTTTACGTTAATGTCTCCTGTAAATAACAGGAATCCATTGGAGGGTTTAAAGCGTTCACTGTAAAAGTTATTTATATCATCAAGTGTTACATTATTGACTGTTTCTTCAGTAATAATCTCTCCCGCTGGATGATTCTTTCCATAAAAAACGGCACCTCTTACATCACTGGCTATTGCAGCAGCACTGTTTGCACCAGCTTTTATTCCTTCAATGAGTTGCTCTTTTTCAAAATCTAACTCTTCTTGTGTGAATTTTGGCTGAAGGGCAGCTTCAGCAAATAATGCAAATACCTCATTTTGATATTTCCCTAGACAATATCCAAATCCACCATTTGGACTAACGCTTACAGATGCCCCTAAAAAATCTACTTTTTCAGCAAATTCATCTTTGTTATTGTTTTGTGTTTCTTTGCCTAATAGTGCCCCCGTGAGTGATTGAACCCCCGCTTTGTCACCTTCGTATACAGGAGGATTATTTAGATTTAGGCTCCAGCTTACAACTGGAAATTTTGTATCTGTAGCCACCAAAACGCTTAAGCCATTTTTTAGTTTAAATTCTTTGGCTTCCCTTAAATTTATCTCTGGCGTCGGTCCGGATGCAGGAACTTTAGATCTGTCAATTTGGGCGGTTGCAGAGAGTCCGATAAAAATTGCAACCAATGTGTTTATATAATACTTTCTCATGTCTGTTATATTGTTTATTGTTTTGAAGCTTCATCTTCAGGAGCAGTGCCTGCTAAATATTTAATTTCCACCCTTTGATTGGGGTTTAAATAGGTGTTTGCAACCCGCATGATGTCATCCTTAGTGATGGTTCTGTAGATGTCTAATTGTTTGTTAATTCTCTCTGTATCTCCTTGCAACATATTGTAAGATGCTAAGGATGCAGCAATGCCTTCAACACTTGAGTTCGCCTCAACATAACTTGTTTCAAATTGATTTTGAAGTTTTTGAAATTCTTTATCTGAAATTAATTGAGTTTGTAGGGTTTTAATCTCATCATCCATAGTGGCCTTTAAAATATCCCAATCAGGCTCACCCTTGATAAGGGCTCCCATTGTATATGTGCCATAATCCTGACTTGCTTGATTAAAGGCAAGAACTTGTAAAGCTACTTTATCTTGGTCAACCATTCGTTTGTACATTCTTGAACTATTTCCACCTGTTAAAATTGATGAGATATAATCTAACACGTAGGCGTCTTTATCAACGGACTTTGGGGTTATGTATGAAAAAATATAAGCAGGGATTTGGATGTTAGAGTCATACTCAGTGGCGTATCGTGTTTCGGTAATTGCAGGTTCTACAATGGTTTGTTTCACATTGGTTTCTGCATTATTCGGAATGGTTCCGAAATAATCCGCAATCAGAGCTTTAGTTTCTTCAATATTGATATCTCCTGCCACGACCAATACCGCATTATTTGGGTTGTAATACTGGTTGTTAAAATCAATAAATTCGTCCAGTTGAGCAGCATCTAGATCCGCCATGGAACCAATGACTGAGCGGCCATAGGGATGGACTTTAAAAAGATGATTATTGATCCCTGTTCTATAGATTATTTTTCCATAGGGGGCGTTGTCAATGCGTTGGCGCTTTTCTTCTTTAACCACTTCATTTTGAGTATCTACGCCTACTTGTTCGATGATGGGGTGTAGCATGCGCTCACTCTCCATCCAAAGACCGATTTCAAGTTTGTTGGAGGGAAATGTTTCGTAATAATAGGTTCGGTCTTGAGTTGTATTGGCATTGTTACTTCCTCCGTGAGCAGACACAATATCAAACCACTTTCCTCTTTCAATATTTTCTGTCCCTTCAAACAACAGATGTTCAAAGAAATGCGCAAATCCAGTTCTGCCAACAACCTCGTCTTTAGCGCCAATTCGATACATGACAGCAACCGTTACGACTGGGGCGGCATTTTCTTGGTGTAATATAACATGCAATCCATTGGCTAAATCATATTCGATGTAATCTACTTGTTGTGCATTTGAATTACAAAGCAGTAGGCCAGTAAATAGTAATAAAATCTTTTTCATATCGATCTAAATTAATTGTGTGAGTAAGACGCTGTTTTCAACAATTTGTTACAACGTGCTGCCAAATATAAATAATTAATTTATTTCTCGTTCGATGCATGCACTAAACAATGCGATAAAATAGTTTGTAAATTGATTTTTTAAAATTATATTTGCACCCGCCTTTTAAGAATATAAAAAAGGTATTTATAAACTCATTAATAAAAAACGTAACGCTATGTACGCAATTGTAGAGATAGCAGGGCAACAATTTAAAGTTGAAAAAGACCAAAAAGTCTTTGTCCACCGTTTGCAAACCGAAGAAGGAAAAAAAGTCGCTTTTGACAACGTTCTTCTTTTGGCAGACGGCGATAAAGTCACAGTAGGCGCCCCGGCTATAGACGGTGCTCAAGTAGGCGCCAAAGTCTTAAAGCACCTTAAAGGTGACAAAGTGATCGTCTTCAAAAAGAAACGACGCAAAGGATACAGAGTTAAAAACGGCCACCGCCAAGCTTTAACGGAAATCCAAATTGATAATATTTTGGCTTCTGGTGCAAAAAAAGCAGTTTCAAAGCCCGCTGCTAAAGCCAAGCCTGCTGCTCCAAAAGCAGCTGCAAAAACTGCAGTTAAAAAAGCAGTTGCTCCAAAAACGGAATCAGCATCACAAGATTTGAGCAAAATGACAGTTGCACAACTCAAAGAATTAGCAAAAGCAAAAGGAATTACGGGAATATCTGCCATGAAGAAAGCAGATTTAATTTCGGCCTTAAGCTAAACGTTTAACATCATAAAATTTAAATAAAATGGCACATAAAAAAGGAGTCGGTAGTTCGAAAAACGGTAGAGAGTCAGAATCTAAACGATTGGGCGTTAAAATTTTTGGTGGACAAGCTGCTGTAGCTGGCAATATCATTGTAAGACAGCGCGGTACTGCTCACAACCCCGGAGAAAATGTCTATGCTGGTAAAGACCATACCTTGCACGCTAAAGTGGATGGACTTGTTAAGTTTGAAAAGAAGAAGAACAATAAATCTTACGTATCTATTGTTCCCTTTGAAGCCTAATAATCTTTTACAAACAATAAAAAAAGCCTCGTAAATCGAGGCTTTTTTTATGCTAAAATTTTTAATTATTGAATTAATTTTTCGTAAGCCAAACGTTTGTCCCCATTCTCCAAGTAAATTACGCCACAATAATTATAATTTAATGTTTTAAGAAAGGTACGCATACCATGATTCTGTTCATGGGTATCAATACGCATGCTTTTTATCTGTGATGTTTTAAGCATGGTTTCACAAGTATTAAAAATATACTTTGCTATTCCTTTTCTTCTGTAATTTTTTGAAACCGCCATGCGGTGAATAACGCCGTATTGCGTCTGGTCCGGCGTCATCCAACCCCCATCAATTTTTGAGTACGTTGGCTCAATCTTGGTTGAAAACATCGCTGTTGCAAGTGGAAGTCCTTTGGCATTTAATAGGATGTAGCTTTGGAGGTCTTGAATATCTTTGAGCAAAATGCTTTTTGTAGGATAGCCATTTTGCCACTGATCAATGTTTTGAGATGCCAATAAATCTTGAGCGTCCTTGATTATTTGAATTATCTGAGGAAGATTTTCTTTTCTAGACTTTATAAGTTTCATCGTATATAAAACTAATTTTCATAAAAAAGCCAAAACATATGTTTTGGCTTTTTTATTTTAAATTTAGTAACGGTAGTAATCTGGCTTATAAGGCCCTTCTTGTTTGACGCCAATATAATCGGCTTGGTCTTTTTTAAGTTCTGTGAGTTCAACCCCAATTTTTTCTAAGTGTAGTTTAGCTACTTTTTCATCCAGATGCTTTGGCAGCATATAAACTTTATTTTCGTAAGATTCTTTGTGGTTCCAAAGTTCAATTTGTGCCAACACTTGATTGGTGAAGGAATTACTCATTACAAAACTGGGGTGTCCAGTTGCACACCCAAGATTCACAAGACGGCCTTCAGCCAATACAATGATGTCTTTACCATTAAGGGTGTATTTATCTACTTGAGCTTTGATTTCATTTTTTGTGTGACCGTAATTATCATTCAACCAACACATATCAATTTCATTGTCAAAGTGGCCTATGTTACAAACGATAGTTTTGTCTTTCATGGCTTCAAAATGCGCCCCGTGCACAATGTCTTTGTTTCCAGTTGCAGTCACAACAATATCCGAAACAGGTAATACAGTTTCTAATTTTTTAACCTCATACCCATCCATTGCTGCCTGAAGGGCACAAATAGGATCAACTTCTGTGACAGTTACGATGCTGCCAGCGCCTCTAAAAGATGCTGCCGTTCCTTTACCCACATCCCCATAGCCACAAACTACAACACGTTTACCCGCAAGCATGGTGTCCGTCGCTCTGCGGACGGCATCTACAGCACTTTCTTTACAACCATATTTATTGTCAAACTTACTTTTTGTAACAGAGTCATTCACATTAATTGCAGGCATGTCCAAGGTGCCATTTTTCATGCGCTCGTACAAACGATGTACGCCAGTGGTAGTTTCTTCACTAAGCCCATTGATTCCCGAAATTAGCTCTGGGTAGTGGTCAAAAACAAGGTTAGTCAAATCGCCGCCATCATCTAAAATCATATTAAGTGGCTTGCGGTCTTCTCCAAAAAATAGAGTTTGCTCGATACACCAGTCAAATTCCTCTTCATTCATGCCTTTCCAAGCATAAACAGGGATACCAGCCGCTGCAATTGCTGCTGCAGCTTGGTCTTGTGTGGAAAATATATTACATGAACTCCAAGTGACTTCAGCACCAAGTGCGGTCAGTGTTTCAATAAGAACTGCTGTTTGAATCGTCATGTGAAGACAACCTGCAATACGCGCGCCTTTAAGCGGTTGACTGTCTTTATATTCTTCACGAAGGCTCATCAGTCCTGGCATTTCGGCTTCAGCCAATTCAATTTCTTTTCGGCCCCAGTCTGCTAAGGACAAGTCTTTTACTTTAAATGGGACATAGGGTAGGGTCTTAACTCGCATATTATAATTTTTAATTCTGAGCTCGTTTGGAATAAACAACCAAAATAGCGTAATTTCGTTCTAGTTATTAATTGGTGCAAAGATAACCATTAACTTTTTAATTCTTCAAATGCCGCTTTATAAATCTCTTGATGTCAACTCACAAACTCATGTTAAAATTTGGCAGATCTCAGAACCCTTGGATGCTTTAAAAGCATCCATTAATTTAAAAAAAGAGAGTTTAAAACGTGTTAATGCCATGAGAAGTGAACTTCACCAACGCGGATTTCTATGTGTTCGAAAGCTTCTTAATGCCTTTGGATATAAAGACCATGATTTATTTTACGATAATTCTGGTAAGCCCCTCCTCAAAGACGGACATTTCATTTCAATTACCCATTCTTACAATTATGCTGCGGTGGTGGTTAGCAGTTGTCCAGTTGGTGTTGATATCGAAAAACAACGCCATAAAATTCTCAATATTGCTTCGAGATTTATTGGCTATGAGTCTCATTATTTAAACAAAAACTCAGACAAATACATTCAAAAATTGATATGGATTTGGTGCATTAAGGAGTCCTTGTACAAGCTGTATTCCAAATCTGGAATTTCATTTAAAAAGAATTTTTTAGTGCTGCCCTTTGGATCTGAAAAATATACGACTAAGGCTTGGATTTTGGAAGGTGGAAAACGCCTGAATTTTGAGGCCTTATTTTTTGAATTTGATGGATTTGGCTGCGCCATCACCACAACGGAAGTATGAGACAGTTGATTGATTTTTTTTGTGCTCCCTATGCCCACGCCACAGCATTCCAAATAACACTTGAAATCGTGGCTGTATTTTTCGGAATTGTAAGTGTTTTGTATGCCAAAAAAGAAAATATTAGGGTGTTTCCGACCGGGATTGTTAGTACAGTATTGTATGTTTATATCTGCTATCAATTTACACTTTATGGCGACATGGTTATCAACCTATATTATACGCTCATGAGCTTTTATGGTTGGTATGTTTGGAATCATAAACCCTTAGGCCAAAGCATTGAAATCACAACATCCAATTCCTTAGACATGCTAAAAGCCTTTGGTATTTTTATAAGTACCGCAGCCTTTGTCGTTGGGGTTTATTTATATTATGATCGTTTTGATCGCGTTACGGATTATTTTGACACGTTTACTAGCGGAATTTTCTTTGCTGGAATGTGGCTTATGGCCCACAAAAAAATAGAACATTGGATGTTTTGGATTTTGGGAAATTTGATTTCTATTCCTTTATATTTTGTTAAGGGTCTAGGTTTTTCAGGCTTGCAATTCACAATATTTTTAATTTTAGCGGTCCAAGGCTATATTGAATGGAAAAAACACTTGAACAAATAAAAACAGACTGCATTAAGGTTGTCCTTTATGGCCCAGAATCTACGGGCAAATCAACCCTTTCAAAAGCCCTGGCAGAACATTATAAAACTGCCTTTGTCCCAGAGTATGCGAGGACGTATTTACAAGTCAAATGGGACCAGCATAGCGCCCTCTGCACTAAAGAAGACTTAAAACCCATTGCCATGGGTCAAATGAAATTGGAAAATGAACGCCTTCAAAGCGCCAATAAGTTACTCATATGTGATACAGACTTATTGCAAACTAAAGTTTACTCTGAAGTCTATTACAATGGTTATTGCGACCCCAAAATTGCATATCATGCTACAAGAAATTCTTATGATTTATATTTTTTATGCGCTGTGGATATTCCTTGGGTTCCCGATGATTTGCGTGATAAACCCAATGAGAGAGGACAGATGTTTTCAGCATTTAAAAATGAACTCGAAAAACAAAACCTTCACTATGTATTGCTAGAAGGGTCTCATAAAAATCGTATGGATATCGCTACAAAACACATTGATACTTTGCTTGGTTAAAGCAAAAGATAAAACATACTCCCATCAAAAGCAGTGTTTTAGATTTTGGAAAATAAAAACTTAACTATTGTTAGCAAAATATTATTTTGTGATGTAAATTTGTACCGTTCTCAATAAAGGGGTGCCGCAAGGCTGAGATCATACCCATTGAACCTAGAACAGGTAATGCTGTTTAGGGAAAAAAAGAAGCAGTAAGTGCTTCAAATTATTTTATCAATTTATAACAAAGAATAATTACCTCTTTTTATTCGATTCTTAAAAAAAATCGCATGAAAAAATACATTCTTTGTCTTGCACTTTTAGCAGTGTTGTATTCACCGCTTATCGCCCAAGACATTCAAACACAAGATTCAACGGCAACACAAAATCTCGATGAGGTACTTGTCAAAGCAGTCCGTGTTCAACCCAATGCACCAATTACTCATTCTAACGTCACAAAAAAAGACATTGCAAAACGTAATTTGGGGCAAGACATTCCAGTGCTTTTAAATTATTTACCCTCTGTGGTTTCCTCATCAGATGCCGGAGCAGGTATTGGCTACACCTATTTAAGAGTGAGAGGTTCAGACGCCACGCGTGTCAATGTCACCATCAACGGAATTCCTTATAATGACGCAGAGAGTCAAGGCACCTTCTGGGTGAATCTTGGAGATTTTGCATCTTCGGTTGAAAGCTTACAATTGCAACGCGGCGTAGGAACTTCTACCAATGGTTCTGGTGCTTTTGGCGCCAGTTTGAACATTTTAACAGATGCCATCTCAAAAGAGGCTGGAGGTGAAATTTCAAATGCTTTTGGATCTTTTGGAACGCGAAAACACACAGTGAAATTTTCAACAGGATTGCTAGATGATCATTTTGAATTTGCTGGACGTTTGTCTAAAATTTATTCCGATGGCTATGTTGATCGCGCCTTTACAGATTTAAAATCTTACTTTTTGCAAGGAAACTACATCGACGACAATACGATTGTCAAAGCCATTACCTTTGGGGGTAAAGAAAAAACATACCAGTCTTGGGCTGGTTTAGACAAAACCCAATTGGAGGAAGACCGTAGGCAAAATCCT
>PAQB01000014.1 GCA_002709185.1 Flavobacteriaceae bacterium | reverse complement strand
TTTAATTGGTTACGACAACACAGTTATTCCTGATTTAGAAAGAGCAATACTTTCAAATCATAATATAAACCTTTTAGGTCTTAGAGGTCAGGCAAAAACAAGAATAGCTAGACAGATGACCAATCTTTTAGACGAATGGGTCCCTGTAGTTGAAGGATCCGAAATCAATGATGATCCAATTGATCCAATATCAAATTTCGCTAAAGAGACGATAAAAAAACTGGGGGATAAAACTCCTATCTATTGGATGCACAGAAGTGAAAGATTTTATGAAAAGTTAGCTACTCCAGATGTAACTGTTGCAGATCTAATAGGTGATATTGATCCCATAAAAGCAGCAACTTTAAAATTATCTTATGCGGATGAAAAAGTTATTCATTTTGGAATGATACCAAGAGCCCATCGTTGTATTTTTGTCTTAAATGAATTACCAGATTTACAAGCTAGAATCCAAGTTGCTCTTTTTTCAATTCTCCAAGAAAAAGAAATTCAAATAAGAGGTTTTAAACTAAGATTACCCATAGAGTGTCAATTAATTTTTACAGCAAACCCAGAAGACTACACTAATAGGGGTAGTATAGTTACTCCTCTGAAAGACAGGATTGGTTCACAAATTTTAACACATTACCCTCGAAACAGATCTTTTGCAAAGAAAATCACCATCCAAGAGGCTAAAAAAGCAATTTCCAAAACAGATAAAATTTATATTCCTGAATTAGCGTATGATATTATTGAACAAATTGGTTTTGAAGCAAGAAAAAGTGATTATATAGATCATAAAAGCGGCGTGAGTGCCAGAATGAGCATAACCTCATTAGAAAATTTGATAAGTTCAGCTGAGAGGAGAATATTAATTAATAATGAATCCAAAACAACAATTAGATTATCAGATTTTTCTGCCGTTATTTCTGCTATAAATGGAAAAGTTGAACTTGTCTATGAAGGTGAACAAGAGGGGGCTGAACAAATCTCATACTACCTTATTTCACAATCAATAAAAACAATCTTCCCAGAATTTTTTCCAAAAATTGAAAAATTAGAAAAGCCTGATGCAAAAGGTCCATATGAAGAGTTATTAGCATGGTTTTTTAAGGATAATCAGCTATACATTGATGATAATTTTAGCGATGATGAATATAGAAGCACGCTAAAAAGTATAAAGCCACTTGAAAAATTTATTAAAAACCATAAGCCCAATCTGGTTGATGATGAGAAATATTTTATGATGGAATTTTTACTTTGGGGCCTTGAAGCAAATAAAAAATTAAACAAATATAGAAGCCTGGATGGATTTGAATTTAAGGATAGTTTAGGTAGCTATATCAGTAAGCTTTAAGAATTATTACATTCTTTCCTTGATTTCAATAAAAAGACCTATTAGCAAACATAAAACAACTGTAGCTATAACGATTCCTCCTACACCCATAAAATGTGTTTTTAATTATAGTTGGCCTACTAGGGCTCGAACCTAGACTCTTCTGGACCAAAACCAGACGTGTTACCAGTTACACCATAGGCCAAGTGGTCTGCAAATTTAATTTAAAATTCTTTTTATCTTAAAAAAAAGTAATTTTATTTTTTATTCTCTTTTCAATAGATATCGAATTCAATTTGATTTAAAAAAAAATTAGAGTATACCTTATTAATATGTATTTTCGTGTTCCAAATAACAGGTTAAATGGATAATAAATCTTTCACTTTCTGGAATAGATTATTTGGCTTATTAGTTTTCTCAATAGCCCTTTCAACTTATGTAATGACAGTTGAACCCACTGCGAGTTTTTGGGATGCAGGTGAGTATATATCAACCTCCGCTAAATTACAAGTGGGTCACCCTCCTGGAGCTCCACTATTTCAAATGCTTGGAGCAGTCTTTGCATCATTTGCTCAAAACCCAGAGAAAATTGCATTGATGGTTAATATGATGTCTGTTTTTTCAAGTGCTTTTGCCATTTTATTTCTGTTCTGGACCATAACTTTATTAGTAATTAAAATTTATCCATTTGAAAATTATAAAAACTCAGCTGATAAGTTTATTTTTTTTAGTAGTGCTTCAGTAGGTGCCCTCACTCTTTGCTTCACAGATAGTTTTTGGTTTAATGCTGTTGAAGCAGAGGTATATGCAATGGCTATGCTAATTCTGTCCATTTTATTTTATTTGGCTTTGAAATGGGAAAAAGAGATGAATACTCCAAGAGGAGATAAATGGTTATTATTAATCTCATTTGTTATTGGTCTCTCTTTTGGTGTTCACTTTATGGGGCTACTTACAATTCCAGCCATTGGAATGTTATACTATTTTAAAAATTATAAAAAAGTAACTTTTAAAGGATTCATTTTAGCAAATCTAATATCAGTTGCCATTCTTCTGTTTATATTTAAGTTACTCTTACCATTAACGCTAGCATTTTTTGGAAATACAGAAGTCTATGTAGTCAATACTTTTGGTCTACCCTTCAATAGTGGAACTATTTTGGCCGGTATAATAATAACAAGTTTTTTCGTGATTAGCCTGAGGGTATCCTTCAGAAAAAAAATGGTAAATCTTAATACTGGTTTATTGTCTGTTTTATTTGTTTTACTTGGATTCTCTTCTTGGATAATGATCCCAATTAGAGCCAATGCAAATACTGTCATAAATGAAAATTCCCCTTCAGATGCTAGGTTGCTTTTAGCTTATTACAACTTAGAGCAATATCCAGAAACTAAACTTTTTTATGGCCCTTATTTTTCTGATATGTACGTTGGACAAGATGAAAATAACCCCTATAAGGACGACAAACCAAAATACGAAAGAGATGAAAAGACTGGTAAGTATGTAATTGTTAACTATTGGCAAAATGCAAGGATTAACTCCAATTCAGATCAAAGTGGTTTTCTTCCAAGACTATGGAGTACCGAACATGCTGCCAACTACATGGATTTTACTAAGCCATTAGAATTCAAGATCTCACGAGAATATTCTTCAAATAAAGATTTAGTTAATCAAGTCAATCAATTTAGATACGATGCTATTGAGGGTGGAAAAACAGGTCAGGATTATAATAATTTTTTTAAAAAATATGGTAGGTATTTAGATATCGAAAAACCATCCTTTATTAGTAATCTTCAATTTCTTTTTGAATATCAATTTGGTTATATGTATCTGAGATACTTTATGTGGAATTTCGCAGGAAGACAAAATGATAATGCTGGAACCTACAATATTTTAGATGGAAATTGGATAAGTGGAATACCTTTTATTGACTCATTTAGACTTGGAAATCAAAATGAGATAAGTGAAGATGCAAAAACCAATAAAGCTAGAAATACGTATTTTTTCTTTCCACTTTTATTAGGAATTTTTGGTGCTTATTTCTTGTATAAAAGAGACCCTAAAAAATTCTGGGTAATACTTTTATTCTTTCTTTTTACTGGCCTTGCATTGAAAGTATATTTGAACGAGAGGCCGTTTGAGCCTAGAGAAAGAGACTATGCATTAGTGGGTTCTTTTTATGTTTTCTCCATTTGTATAGGCATAGGAGCTTTAGCATTAAGTGAAAGGGTCAGATCATTAAATAAATCCAAACTCTTAGAAATTTTAACTCCAATAATCTGCTTAATTTTTGTTCCTTTTTTAATGGCCTATCAAAACTGGGATGACCATGATAGATCAAACAGATATACTGCACAATCAATTGCCAAATCATATCTGTCCTCCATTCAAAAAGATGTTGGTTCAATCATTTTTACAATTGGTGACAATGATACTTTTGCTCTTTGGTATGCTCAAGAAATTGAAGGTTATAGAACCGATGTTAGGACAATTAATACAAGTCTGCTAGCCACCGATTGGTATATTGATCAAACAAAAAGAAAAACTTACAAAAGTGATCCTATAAAATCTCAACTTAAACATGAAAATTATGCATATGGTATTAGAGATTATATCAAATATGAGGAGCTAACTGATTCATTAAGATGGGATATAAAAGATTTTATGGGTTGGGTTTCTAGTGATGATGATAGAACCAAATTCAAAAGCTTAATTTCTCAAACAGGAGGAAACCCTTTAGAATATCCAAAAAATACTCAAGAAATGGTTTTTTATCCAACAAATAAAATTAGGGTTCCGGTAAACAAGGAAAATGTATTAAAGAGTGGAATTGTTTCAGAAGAAGATAAAGATGAGATTGTATCATATATTGATATAGACCTTCCAAAAACTGGAATTACAAAAAATCAACTTTTGATGATTGATATTTTAGCAAATAATGATTGGAAACGTCCAATATACTTTACAGGTGGAAGTTATGAAGATTCTGAATACATCTGGATGAAAGAATATCTTCAATTAGACGGGTTAGTTTATAAATTAGTTCCAATAAAAACCCCCCAAAACCCAAATAATACTTATTTAATGGGTAGGATTGATAGCGAGCTAATGTATAGCATAGTTAAACAATGGAGCTGGGGAAATTCAGATGATCCAAATATTTATCATGATCCAGAAACCAGAAAAAATAGTATTAGTTTCAGGAGTAATCTAGCCAGATTATCAGAGCAATTAATTAAGGAAGGTAAACTTAAAAAAGCTAAGGAAATTATTGATCTTGCAATAGAAAAAATGCCAATTGATAAATTTGGTTATTACAGCTTATTAGTGCCCTTTGTCGATAATTACTACAGTATCTCTGAAGATAAATTAGCTCAAGGGTTAGCATCACAAATCTCTCAAAAATACTCAAGCGAACTAAATTATTTTTCTTCACTAGATATTGATCTTCAATATAACATGGGGGAAGAAATAGTTACTATAATTGAAAGGTATAGAACGTTGATTGAAGCAATTTTGTTGAATAAGGATGTTGAAATTCTTGAGTCAGAACTTGATAAGTTTACTGGTTCAATCAATCCTTTTATTTTCCTTTATGGTGAACATGATTTTTATACAGAATTATACGATGTAATTTATGGGTATTATCTAACTAAGGCTGATCAAAAAGCTCAAAATATTGCGCTTACACTCTTGAATACATATAAAAATAGGATGTCTGTTTTTATTGACTTGCCCGAAGAAGATAAAATTAGATACTCTGAACAAATAAAAGATGAAATAATGGATTTCAGATATTTTATAGAGTTAATTATAAATAACGACAAAAGTAACTTTGCAAAGAATATTCAAGATGAATATAATAATACAATAATGAAATTTAAAGATAACTAAGCCACATGATCTTTAATAAGTCCGACAAGAGTATTTGCATCCTGTTCTCCACTTTGTCTCCACAACATTTCCCCGTCTTTATATATCATTAAAGTAGGTAGTGCTTTAACCCTGAGTGCCTCAGCTAATTTTAAATTTTTATCAACATTTATTTTAATTACTTTAGCACTATCTCCCATGGTTGCTGCCACATCTTTAAGAATAGGATGCATGGAGGATGAGACTTTATCAACCTCGTTATAAAAGACCAATAATAAGGGATTGGTGCCGTCTAT
The DNA here is from genome assembly GCA_002709185.1 of Flavobacteriaceae bacterium. Next base: position 9,746 of record PAQB01000014.1, on the reverse strand, counting down.
TAATTGACCAAATTTAGACATCTTGCTTATTTATTTCGACTCAAGGGCTAAAATAGGATTTTTTTTATTAAACATCAATACCCTTTTTTTTTAGAGTAATTACGGTAATTTCTGGCCACATTCCAACTCTTCCAGGATAGGCTAAATAACCAAATCCTCTGTTAACATATAAATACTCTTTCGCTTTTTTATAAAGTCCTGCAAACTGTGGATAGCGCCATTTTATGGGACTCCACTTAATCCATCCAGGAATATCAATTCCAAATTGCATTCCATGAGTATGTCCACTTAAAGTGAGTGGAAAATAATTCTCACTGGGGGTTACCTCAGCATTCCAGTGAGAAGGATCATGTGATAAAAGAATTTTAAACTCTTTACTTGATAAACCACTTGTTGCTTTTTTTAAATCTCCAGCCTTTTTAAATCCTCCAGCCCCCCAATTTTCAACTCCAACAATAGTAATAGTCTCATCACCCTTTCTAATTGAATCATTTTCATTAAGTAATAACCTAAAACCCATTTTCTGTTGGATCTTTTTTAAATTATCGAAATTTTTTATTTTCTCTTCATCACTATTCCATTGCATATAATCTCCATAATCATGATTACCCAATACAGAGTATATACCGTGTTTAGCCGTAAGCTCAGAAAATAAATCTTTCCAAGTATCAAGTTCAGCAGATATATTGTTAACGATATCTCCAGTAAACATTATGACATCAGATTTTTGTTTATTAATTAATTCTATTCCATATTTTACCTTCTCATAGTTGTCAAAACTTCCGCAATGTATATCTGAAATATGACTAATAGTAAATCCATCAAAAGAATTAGGAAGGTCATCAAATTCTATTTCATAACTCATTACTTTGTAATTATACTTTCCTCTGTACATCCCATACAATAGGGCGCCAAATGGAATTGATGCCATAATCAATGCTATTTGGGACAGAAATTTTCTCCTCTGGGGAAAGTATTCTTGACCATTGAATCCTTGATTAAAAAGTGAATATATAGCTTGAGGTATCCTTATTATATCCTCAAAAAATAAACTTATTATAATTATGGCATGAAAGATAAATAGAGATATAAAAAAACCTAATGAATAACTCATTGCGTGGTTAAACCCCTCTGACCTGTCGTAATTTAGAGCTTGAAATATAAAGTTTCCAATAATACCAAATGATATTATACAATAAATAAGCCATATTAATTTATTTTGAAAAACAGTCTTAATAGATTGAAAGCAATACCACTGGGTAATGATAATTAGTAAAATAAAGAAAAGCCATCTATAGAACATCCAAGAAGATAAAGTTTGGTTTTAATGTATTTGTTTAGAGAGCTCGTTTGCTTTACCGTCTGATAAACTAGCAACAAAACAAGTTGCATTTAATAAGGTATCGTAAAGATTTTCACCTACCATAGGGGTTCCATCAGGGACTAACCTTAACATCAATTTATCATAGCTACTCATTTTATTGTTCAATGAATTAACTGAAGCAGAAACAAAAGATTTCAATAATGAAGTTATCACTTTATAACCCACTACTTCTTTATTTGTTACCTCATCAGATTTATATATTTTTTCAATACTTAATCCAATTATGTCCTCTACCTGTGCTTTATACTTACTTTTGCTGATCAAAGAAGTTAAAAATTTACCCTCTAGGATTGTAGATTCATTTTCATTAAAAACCCTTACAACATCTTGAATTAATGTGTTAATCGATAGCGCTCTCAAATAGCTAAGTCTGTGAGATCTGTTTTTTAAGCTATTGTATTTTTTTGTATCAATTGTTTCTCTGACCAAATTAATTAAATATTCTAATGCATAATCCTCAGATACTAAACCAAGATTAATCCCATCCTCAAAATCAATAATTGTATAACAAATATCATCGGCAGCCTCAACCAGGAATGCTAGTGGGTGTCTTAAATATGAACCACTAATATGGGTCCCTAAATCATTCGCAACAAATTTAAAGAATGACTCCTCGGATTTGAAAAATCCAAATTTTTTATNNGCTACATTATNNGANNTAATNACTGGNAAACTTCCTCTAGGGTATTTAGTATATGCNCCAAGTGTTGCATAACTAAGTCTTAAACCTCCNGGAATTCCTTGCATNGATTTTGTTGCTATTCTAAAACCATTTGCATTTCCNTCAAAATTTATTAAATCATTTNTTTCCTGTCCTGAAAGTTTTTCCAAATACTTTNTACCCTCACCATGCTCAAAAAAATATCCTATTGCTTTTTCTCCACTATGNCCAAAGGGNGGNTTACCAANNTCATGAGCNAAAGACGCAGCTGCAACTATAGCTCCAAAATCATTCATTTGATAACCTAGATCTTGTTTTAAATAAGAATGTTTATTTANAATATTTTTACCTGCCAACCTTCCAATACTTCTTCCNACAACTGAGACCTCNAGACTGTGGGTTAGTCTTGTATGAACAAAATCAGTTTTAGAAAATGGAATGACCTGNGTTTTATCTTGAAGACTTCTGAAAGATGATGAAAAAACAATTCTATCGTAGTCAACTTCAAAACCTAATCTTGTATCATCTTGATCTATTCTTAATCTCTTCTGGTCATCNCCAAATCTTCTTAATGATAATAATTGTTCCCATTTCATTGCTTTNCAAAAGTATAAATAATCAAATAGAAAGNNTTAATTAATTTATCTAATACTTATTAAANATTTAACATTAAGGAAACATTGANNNACTAATTAATNATGATTTTTGTAATAAAANNATAAATGAAATATATAAANTTTACCAGCNNAATTTTNTTTGTNTTANTTNTTTCTGTTTATGAATTAAATGCACAAGAAATNTCNGCACCNAAATTTGGAAAGGGTTTNATGAATATTTCTGGAAAAGACAGTACATGGAGTATGAACTTTTCTGCTAGAGTTCAATATCTGACCTCTACCACTTGGCAAGAAGAAGGTGGTTCCTATGGAGGTCCTGAATCAAATTCATTAATAAGAAGATCTCGATTGAAATTTAAAGGTTTCGCATATGATCCTAAACTTACTTATAAAATTGAGTTAGCACTATCAAACCGAGATATTTCTGGAGGCTCCTTTTTTACTTCAGATGCTCCTAGAATTATTCTAGATGCTGTTGTTNTTTGGAATTTTTATAAGAATTGGAGTATTCAATTTGGACAAACAAAACTTCCAGGAAATATCGAAAGGGTCATATCCTCTGCAAAACTTGCTTTAGTAGACAGATCCCTACTTAACAGTAAGTTTAATATTGATAGAGATTTTGGNTTACAACTAAAAAATAAATTTAATCTTAGTGAAAAGTTTATTGTAAAAGAAACGTTTGCGATATCTCAGGGAGAAGGAAGAAATGTCTCTAAAGGAAATATTGGTGGGCACCAGTATACAGTCAGAATTGACTTATATCCATTTGGTGATTTTAAAAATGGGNGTGATTACGAAGGTGATGATTTAAGAAGAGAGCAATCACCAAAACTATTATTTGGTGCAGCATATGATTACAANAATAACGCTGTTAAAACAAGAAGTAATATGGGCTCATATATGGAGACTGATTATGGCTTTTTTGAAACAGACATTAAAACATTTTTTATTAATTCCCACTTCAAGTTCAAAGGATTTTCATTTATGGGAGAATATGCTAAAAGAAATACCGACAATGTACTATCAAAAAATAGTGATGGCAGTCTTACAGGAGATGTTGTAAATGTAGGTTCATCNATCAGTTTACAAGCTGGGTATCTACTCCCTTCGGATTTGGCGNTAACTGGGAGGTATACTAATATAAATTTTGATAAAATTGTAACTGAAAANAATTACATNAGTCAATACACTTTGGGTTTATCAAAATATTTTGAAAAACACAAACTCAAAATTCAAACTGATATGAGTTATGAAAATTCTTTATATTCAAAAGATAAAATATTTTATCGCCTTCAATTTGAAATTCATTTTTAAAAAATTACTATGGAAAATTTATATTTAATATTAGTTATTGTTCTAGCAATTNTAGCTTGTGGAGACCTAATAGTAGGTGTTAGTAACGATGCCGTTAACTTTTTAAATTCAGCTGTAGGATCAAAAGCTATCTCATTAAGAACCATAATGATATTAGCTGGATTAGGAGTTGCCTTTGGAGCTTTATTTTCCAGNGGTTTAATGGAAGTTGCTCGAAAAGGAATTTTTAATCCTGGGGAATTTTATTTTGATGAAATTATGTTAATATTCACAGCTGTAATGTTAACAGATATTTTATTATTGGACTTTTTTAATACAATTGGAATGCCAACCTCNACCACGGTATCAATTGTATTTGAGCTATTAGGAGCTGCTGTATTTATGTCACTTATTAAAATAAGTTCGACTTCNGGTGATCTNTCAGATNTAGTAAATTACATAAATACAACTAAAGCTATTCAAATAATTTCTGGAATTGTTTTATCTGTGGTTGTTGCACTCACAATTGGAGCATTAGTGCAATGGATATCAAGACTATTTTTAACATATGAATTTGAAAAAAATGCTGATTGGGTTAGTGCTCTTTTTTCAGGAATTGCTCTATCAGCAATTACATACTTCATTTTAATGAANGGAATCAAAGGAACTCCTTATGCTGGTCTAAAATTTGATATAATTGGAGGAATGAAAATCAAGGATTTTATTGAGCTTAAAGTTTTGAAAGTAAGTATTATAAATTTTATTTTTTGGTTCGGGTTATCTTACAGCTTAATTCGTTTTTTTCAGATAAACATATACAAAGTAATAATAGGAATAGGGACTTTTGCTCTTGCGCTTGCTTTTGCAGGGAACGATTTAGTNAATTTTATTGGGGTTCCCATTGCTGCATATCAATCATATGANGCCTGGGTTTTATCAGGTAGTCTTGCATCAGAGTTTAGNATGGGTGTTCTCGCCTCAAAAGTNCCTACNCCATCAGCCTTTTTAATTCTTTCAGGTNTAATAATGGTTTTAACNCTCTGGCTATCATCAAAAGCAAGAAAAGTTATGAAAACTGAATTAGATTTATCAAATCAAGGCTATATTAAAGAAAGATTTCAGCCCTCTATATTTTCTAAAATACTTGTTAAATTTTTTCAAAGTTTATCTGATATTTTAACTTCAATTTTACCAGATAAAGTAAATAAAAAAATTGATCTACAATTNGCAGGTTCCAATTCAAATTCNAAAATGGTTAATAACCCGAATGCCCCATCATTTGATATGTTAAGAGCTTCTGTAAATTTAACCGTAGCTGCAATATTAATTTCAATAGCNACNTCATACAAACTACCTCTTTCAACGACTTACGTCACTTTTATGGTTGCTATGGGTACTTCGCTTGCTGATANAGCCTGGGGAAGAGACAGTGCTGTGTACAGAGTTTCAGGAGTAATAAATGTTATTTTCGGTTGGTTTTTAACGGCAATTACGGCCTTTCTTGTATCAGGAATCATAGTTTCATTAATACACCTGGGTGGGGCTCAAGCGATAGCAATTATTTTATTTATTATCTTAATAATTATCGGTAAAAACTTTATAAAGCACAGGAATGAAGAAATTGAAATTGATAAAGATAAAATTTTNAANGCTGAGAGTAAATCGATGAAGGGTGTGATGGATGAGAGTTCTGGTAATATGATAAAATTTTTTAAACGTTCAGATACAATCTATAATTTACTTGTTGANGGTCTTGCAAAGCAAAACNTGAAANCTCTAAAAAAAGGTAAAAAGAATATTAAAAGGCTTGAAGGAGAAATCGAAAATCTTCGTGAAAATNTATTTTATTTCATCAAAAATTTAGAGGAACCTAGTTTATCTGCAAGTAATTTTTACATTGTTTTATTAAGCTACATTGAAGATATTGCANGTGATTTAGATTATATTATCTCTAAAAGCTATAAACATATGGATAATGATCATNAAAAACTTAAATTATCTCAAATTAGAGATTTACAAGAAATTCATGATTATACAAAATCTATTTTTAAAGATTCAATGGAAACTTTTGATAATAATTCTATTTCTGATATTGATATAATTTTAAACAGAAGAAATGAAATTAAAGAGAAGATAAAAGAAAAGATTAATGCTCAAATAGAGCTGACAAGAAAAGTTGAAACAAGCCCAAAAAATACTTCATTATATTTTAATATTCTTTTAAAAACTAAAGATATATTTAAAATGAAAGTTAATTTAATTGAAGAATATTATAATTCATACAAGCAAATAAATAACTTATAGGATTTGTTAAATGATGTGATAAACTTCTTAGCAAGAACTAACCCTCGCAACTTTCGCAATCTTTCTTTTGTTTGAACTTCTGCGCTGCGTTCATACTATGTTGATAGTAAAGAGATTTGAGCCCAAGCTTCCATGCTGTAACATGAATTTTATTAATTTCCTTGGTACTGGTATCCGGATGAACAATAATATTAAGTGATTGCCCCTGGTCCAAGTAGTTTTGTCTATTCGCTGCTTGATAAATTATAACCATCTGATCAATCTCTGAATAAGTTTTAAATACTTCTTTTTCATTTTCAGACAAGAAATCAAGATGCTGAACAGAACCATCCCTGTCCCTTATATCTCTCCATACTTCTGGTGTATCCATTCCTTTTTCTTTCAAAAGATTAATAAGAAAAGGGTTTTTAATTGTTGTTTTAATTTTAGCAATATCCTTTACATAAATATTTGACCATATCGGTTCTATCCCCTGAGATACCTGTCCAAGTATAAATGCAGATGATGTTGTTGGTGCTATTGCATTTAAAGTTGAGTTTCTTCTGCCATATCCTTTTAGAACTTTTGGTTCTCCAAACTTTTTTGCTAGTTCTTCAGAGGCTTTATAAGAATTTTCTTTTAGTGTTTTAAATACCTCGCTATTTAGATCGTATGCCTTCTGGCTATCAAAAGGGAGCATCTTAGACTGAAGCAATGAGTGCCATCCCAATGTGCCCATTCCCAGGGCTCTGTGTTCTTTTGCAAAATTATAGGCTCGTTCCATAAATAGAAATGTTTGTTTATCATCTCTATTTGAAGAATTTTTATAGGATTCTAATTTTTCTAAGAACTCAGTAATTAGTGCATCCAAAAAATAAATCATGGTTTCAACAGCATCAGTATCCTTCCATTTATCATAATGCACTAAATTGATGCTTGATAAAACACAAACAAAAGACCAATCATGATTAGAGGGTAACATTATTTCCGTACACAAGTTACTCGCATAGATCGGCAAATTCTTGTCTTTGTATACATCAGCGGCACCGTTATTGGCATTATCTGTAAAGAAAATATATGGGTATCCCATTTCTCCACGACTCTGAATAACTTTAGCCCAAATTGTTCTCTTGTCAACATCGCCATCAATCATCTCTTGCATCCAATCATTTGTAACAGTAACTCCATGGGTTAACTCTTGAATAGGATTTCCCTCTGTTCCTATTTCTAAAAATTCCATGATATCTGGATGATCTACTGGTAAATAGGGAGAAAAACGACCTCTTCTTACTGAGCCTTGACTTACAACATCAACCATAGATTCGAATAACCTCATAACATGTACGGCTCCGGAGGCCTCACCGTTATTTTTAATTGCTGCTCCTCTATGCCTTATTTTACCAAAGTAACCTGAAGTTCCCCCACCTAATTTAGACATCATACCCACCTCAGATTGAGTGTATAAAATATTTCCTATATCATCGTCAATGTGAGAACCAAAACAGCTAATTGGTAGACCACGTTCTTTTCCAAAATTTGACCAAACTGGAGATGCCAATGAATAGAATCCCTCTGACATATAGTAGTAAAACTTATCAGCAAAACCAGGAATTTGCAATATATCTTCAGCTCTCTGGGCAATATTAGAGATGCGTTCCTCTGCACTTAATCCCTCTCCTAAATATCCTGCAGCTAAAAACTTTCTACTATTTTCATTCAACCACTCAAATGGTTTTTCAGAGGTAAGATTCATTCTTTGCATTGATTTTTCTCTAGCTTGAATTAAATCTTGATGAGAATTTTCTTGTTTCTGCTCAGTTTTTAATTTTTTCTGCATGCTCTAAAATAGGTCATCACTCGTTATACTTTGGGTTCTTTTACTATAATTTATTGATCGTTTTACAAAAAAATCTCCGTGTTTAGTTCCTATTATTTCATCGTCAAACCATTCAGTTTTTGAAACTAAATTTTGATCGATCTCAAATACTTTATCAATCCCAATACTTTCAAGAGAATTATTAAATCTATTTTTTAAGAACTCATTAACTACTGACTTTGGTAAAAAGTCAAGTTCTCCGTTTTCAAAAATCCAATCCACAACATCCTTCTCTGCTTCAAAAGCCTCAATGCAAAGGTTTTGAATATTTTTATGGTAATCTGATGTGAACCACTCAGGGTTTTCTTTCTGAAGAATTTTTATTAAATCAATCCCAAAATCACCGTGAATTTGCTCTTCTTTTGAGGTTGCCTCTACCACATTAGAGATACCTTTAAGCATATTTTTATGTTTATTGAAAGCCATAATTATTAGAAATTGAGAAAATAAAGAAACATGCTCAATAAATAATGAAAAAAGAAGAATAGCCTCAGCATATTCTCTATTATCGTCACTTTTTGAATTTTTAAGTGCTGTTTCTAAGTACCGAACTCTTTTCATAATAGCTGGTTTCTTTTTAAGCTCTTTAAACTCTGAATTCAATCCTAGTATATCTAATAAATGAGAATAGGCATCTGCATGACGAACTTCACTTTCTGCGAATGTAGATCCTACAGAGCCAATTTCTGGTTTAGGAATTCTTTGATAAAGATCTCCCCAAAAAGATTTTACAGCTACTTCAATCTGAGAAATAGCCAACATTGTATTTTTAATAGCACTTCTTTCAGAATCCGACAATCTTGACTTAAAATCCTGAATATCACTTGTAAAATTAAATTCAGAATGAATCCAATAAGAGTGTCTAATAGCAGGAACATATTCGTAAAGCTCGGGGTACTCATATGGTTTCAGATTAATTCTTTTTTCAAAAAGATCAGATTCTCTTCTTTGGCTTCTTTTGTTTCGATATAAAATATATGCTTTCGCAACTTCTGGAAATTTACCTTCCATGAGTTGTGTCTCCACAATATCTTGAACCTCCTCAATTGTAGGAACATACTCTTGGTGCTTGTTTTTTCGATCTAGGAGTTTTTGATAGACTGATAGGGCGACATCTTGTGCATTTTGTTCGGTACCAACTTCAACTGCGACCATTGCTTTTTGGATGGCACCAGTGATTTTATTTAAGTGAAAGGGGGTGGTAGTGAAATCTCTCTTTATTATATTTTCTATCTCCATAAAATTTAAAATTAGCTCTAGTGAATGTCTTGTCAATTAAACCAGAAACATTTCGGTTTAATTACTGTATTTATTTTTATTTTTTAATTGTTATTTAAAATTTGATAACAACAAAGATTTAAAATTGTTAGTACAATTGAAAGGGGTACTTTTCCACAAACGGGATGAGTTTTTAACAAAAAATTGATTTTTCGTCATTTGAATCAAAAAAAATAGGACTAAAAGTGACTGATTATCAGTTGTTTATAAATCAATTCCTCTCTTAGACCCCGCTATTACTGAATCTTCTTGTTTCTCCATTCTTTTGCAAATAGAGATAATTTTTTAAACCATTTTTTTCCAAATTTTCTAACTAAAGCATTTTTAACAAATTTGTAAACTGGAACTTTC
>PAQB01000013.1 GCA_002709185.1 Flavobacteriaceae bacterium | reverse complement strand
GCCTGAGCCCGCTTTGGCACTACAAGGTATAATGGATTTCACAACACCAGGTGCATGGTTAAGAGGTATACATTTATTAGCCACCGACGATATTGCAGACTTGAGTGTTTATGGTATTGGAGTTGCCACCAATGGTGGTGGAACCGATGGAATTGAAATCAATTTAACAGGTTCTGCTTCTGCAGGAGATCACATTCTTGTTTCTAGATCTCCTGGAGCTACAGCAACTATCTTAGATGTTTACATGAACGCTAGTAATTTATTTGATCAAATCATCATTCAAAATGGTAACACTCAATTCGCTAATAATGGTAATGACGCTATAGAGCTTTTCTTCAATGATGCAGTTGTAGAGACTTTTGGCGACGCTGACGTTAATGGAACTGGGCAAGCTTGGGAATACTTAGATTCATGGGCTTGGAAAGAAGATGATGGTACTTGGACAAATGCGGATGTAAATTGTACAGACGGATCTTTCATGATGTGGGATTCTGGATGTGTATATCCTTTTGTTGTCGACCAACAATGTACAGGTGCTTCTACAGACTTAGTTACTGCGTTCTCTCAAGATTTTACAGCCATTGGTCCATCAGGTTATTGGTGGTATAATGCTGAAGTTGGAACTGCAAGAGTTAACGATCCACTTGGTTCTGGGAGTTTCAATGGAGTTTTGCAGTACACCGATGATTTATCATCTTACTCCAACCTCCAGATGCGTTTTTGTAGCAAGCTAGATTTAAACTCAGTAAATACGATTTCATTAAGAGCTATGATTGATGGTACTTCATTAACAGGAAGTCAAAACAATCAGTTACAACTTAAACTGCAAGACGCAACAGAGGCAACCCCTTGGACAAATCAACAAACAGTTACAAAAGATATTACGGTAACAGACGAATGGGTTGATTTGACATTTGCTTTTAGTGACAATGCTTCTATGGCTAGAGATGATGTTGATAATATTGTAATCCAGTTTAACGGAGAAGGCAATAACGATGCGGTTGTGGGTTATATTGACGATATTGTATTTTCTTTCACTGACCCTAATGCAACGGAGTATACGGACGTAACTTTTACAGTTAATACTGAACGTATTGACGTTGGTCCCAATGGCATGTATTTAGGTGGTGGTATCATGGGAGATGCCCAAGGGTATGCCATGTCCGATGCTGATGAAGATGGAACATGGGAAGTAACCCTTACTCTCGCAGAAGGTACAACAGGAAATTATGTTTTCTTGAACAGTCCAAATGACGGTGGCGATTGGGGCGCCAAGGAAGATTTATCTGGTCAATCATGTGCAGACGGACAGTTCAACGATCGATTACTGGCACCAGTTACTGCTGATGACTATACACTCCAGCATTGTTTTGCAAGCTGTGAAACAGATGGATCGTGCCCTGCACCCCCTTCTGTTTTTTATGATGTTACTTTCACTGTTAACACATCCGGAATCACTGTTGGTCCCAATGGCATGTATTTAGGTGGTGGTATCATGGGAGATGCCCAAGGGTATGCCATGTCCGATGCCGATGATGATGGTACATGGGAAGTAACCGTTAACCTAGCTGAAGGCACTACAGGATATTATGTTTTCTTGAACAGTCCAAATGATGGTGGTGATTGGGGTGCCAAGGAAGATTTAGCTGGTCAATCTTGTGGAGATCCAAACAATTTCAATGATCGATTATTAGCTCCAGTTACTGCAGATGCCACACTACAACATTGTTTTGCTAGTTGTGAAACAGACGGATCATGTCCTGCTCCTCCAGCTGTTTTTTATAATGTTACATTCAATGTTGATGCCAATGCTATTGTTGTTGGTGATCGTGGCATGTATGTTGGAGATGGTATTTTAGGAGGATCAGATGCTTATGCAATGTCGGATGATAATGGCGATGGTATATGGACTGTAACAATATCACTGGCTGAAGGTACTTCAGGAAACTATGCGTTCTTCAAAAACCCTGGAGACGGTGGTGATTGGGGTACAAAAGAAAACCTTGAAGGGTTATCTTGTGCTGACGCTGATAACTTTAACAACCGTATCTTAGATTCAGTAACAGAAGATACAACAATTAACTACTGTTTTGCAACGTGTGATGCTTCTTGTGGAACTGTTGTTAGACACGATGTAACGTTTAATGTAGACACTGCTGATATTACTGTTGGCGCTACTGGAATGTTCTTAGGGGGCGGTATTTTTGGAGGCTCAAATGCAGTTGCAATGTCAGACGATAATTCTGATGGAGTTTGGTCTGTCACAGTGAGTATTCCAGATGGAATGTCGGGCTATTATGCATTTTATAATGGTGCTAACAATCATTACGATTGGGGTACTAAAGAAGGCCTTGGAGGTCAATCATGTGGTGACCCCAACAATTTCGACGATCGTTTCCTTGATGCGGTAACAGCACCTGCAACAATATCATATTGTTTTGCAACTTGTGTGGAGTCGTGTGCTTCGCTCGGGTTTGAGGACGATGAAATGTCTCAATTCACGTATTACCCTAACCCAGTAAATGATCAATTGACAATTAGAGCACAAAGTAACGTTAAAGACATCACAGTCTTTAATATGCTCGGACAAGTTGTTTTACGCCAATCTCCAAATACAAAAGACTGTTTGGTAGACATGGCTGTAATGCAATCCGGTGCATACTTTGTTCAAATTTCAATTGGTAATACAGTTGAAACGGTAAGAGTTTTAAAGCAGTAAGTTTTAAAATAACTAAACCCTCAAAACTCCGCTTCGGCGGAGTTTTTTTTGCTTTAATTTTAAAACCGCTTTTAATTCAAATGCATTGTGTAAATTTGTTATATGATTGCCAGTGATTTTTCATTTGTTATCCCTGTGTATAACCGCCCAGAAGAAGTTCGTGAATTATTAGAAAGCTTCTGTGAACTGGAAGTTCCTAAAACTTTTGAAATTGTCATTGTCGAAGACGGCTCAAGTCTGGATGCACGCCTCATAATAGAGCATTTTCAAGCCCAGCTCAATATCAGCTACTACTACAAAGAAAATACTGGGCCCGGCCATTCTCGTAATTATGGGATGCAACGCGCTAAAGGCCATTATTTTATTGTATTAGATTGCGATTGCATTTTACCAAAACACTACCTCTCAGAAGTGATCTCTTTTTTAAAGAAAAATTATGTAGATTGTTTTGGGGGACCTGATGCGGCCAAGCATAATTTTTCAGAGCTTCAAAAGGCCATTAATTTTACCATGACTTCGGCACTTACAACCGGTGGGATTCGAGGGGGAGATAAAGAAATTGAGGGGTATGAACCTCGAAGTTTTAATATGGGGATTTCAAAAGAGGCTTTTTTAGCTTCAGGTGGGTTTGGAAATATTCATCCCGGTGAAGATCCCGATCTTTCCATACGATTGAAAGACATGGGGTACAAACTTTGCTTAATTTCAAATGCTTATGTTTACCATAAGCGCCGAATTTCTTTTGAAAGTTTCTTTATTCAAGTTTATAAGTTTGGACAAGTTCGACCAATTCTCAACAAATGGCACCCGCATGCTAAAAAAATCGCATATTGGTTCCCTTCGTTCTTTACAGTCGGATTTTTATTGAGCTTACTGCTCCTGATTTTTGATTTTAGATGGGGACTTTATTTATACGCCGCTTATTTTTTAACCGTATTTTTAATGGCATTGAAAAGCACTGCAAGTATTATTGTTAGCATATTGTGTATGCCCGCAATTTTGATTCAATTTTTTGGCTATGGATTGGGTTTTCTAAAATCTACTTTAAAATTGAAACTATCTCGAAAGCCTGAGACGACTCTATTCCCAAAACTATTTTTTAAATCTAGATGATACAGCGAATAAAATCGATTTTCACAAACTGGATTCAAATCAAGCGCTTGAATGTGTTTATTCTATTTTTAGTTTTGGCTTTTGTCATATCGATGGTTGCAAAATTATCAAATCAATTGAGTCAAACCCTTCAATTAAAACTTATTCCAACACAACTTAGCACAAAAGAAATATTAACCGAAAATAAGCCTAATTATATGGATATAACGATCAAAACTCAAGGTTTTGATTTGCTTAAATACGCATTTAAAGAATTGGCGATTGAAGTTGATGTTTCCAAATTAGAAAAAGACGGTTCTTTCTATTACTGGCGTACAAACCCAAAAGATTTAACGTTGTTAAATTTTTTTGATAGCGATGTTACAATTGAAGCCATTTCTCCTCGTACGGTTTCATTTAGTTACGACGTTCAATCCCTAAAAAAAATTCCAGTTATCATTCGTGTAAACCCCGAATTTGCATTGGGCTATGACCTTTTAAATGGTCTTAAAAGTCATCCTGATTCCGTCACTGTTGTAGGGCCTAAAGTTTTGTTAGATACTATTTTTAATGTTTTCACATCAAATCTCTTACTTACTGATGTGAAAAAAGACATTGATCAAACTGTTGGTTTGGAACTTACACCAAATTTGAATTTTTCAAATCAATTTGTTCAAGTTAAAGGGCAAGTTGATAAATTCACCGAGGGTAAGTTAAATGTACCAGTAACTGTGGTCAATTTACCCGACCACCTAAGTCTTTCAATTTTTCCCAAAGAACTTCCGGTCGTATTTTATACAAACTTGAGTTCTTATAATAGCATCAATGCTTCTGATTTTGTGGTTTTATGCGATTATAATTCACTTGATACTTCAACCAATATATTAACCCCAACTTTAGCCTCTTATCCAAAAACGATCAAGCGCGCATCCCTTCAGTTAAACAAGTTGGAATATGTAATTAAAAAAAGTAATGATTAAAATTTTAGGACTTACTGGCGGAATTGGAAGCGGAAAAACAACCGTTGCTAAAATGTTTGAAGCCCTCGGTGTTCCTGTTTATAATGCAGATCAATCTGCTAAAATGCTGATGCAATCGTCACAAGATTTAAAGGACAAGATAAAGCAACTTTTGGGTGAAGATGCATACACTGAAAATCGATTAAATAAGGCGTTTATTTCCGAAAAAATTTTCAACAACAAAGCGCTTTTGTCCCAGATAAATGCATTGGTACACCCCGAGGTGGCTCGGGATTTTAATTCATGGTTAACCCTGCAAACCTCTGTTTATGTTATCAAAGAAGTGGCCATTTTATTTGAAACTGCAGCTGAAGATCAATTTGATTATATTTTAACCGTTACTGCCCCAGAGGCCATACGCATACAACGTATAATTGAAAGAGATCAGATTGCTTTGACCAAAATCAAGGCAGTGATTTCCAATCAATTACAAGACTCAGAAAAAACAGTAAAATCAGATTTTGTAATTCTCAATACAGATTTGAATGACACAAAAAATCAGGTTTATGATATTCATAACAAAATTCATAAAGAATTTTTTGATTTTTAATAATTTAACATTTTAGTTAATAGCAAGTTAAAAAGAACCTAAATTATTCTTAAATACTTTAGTTTTGTTTAGTGAATAAAAACATATTTTCAATACTGGTTATTCTTATGAGCTTATCGCTCATTGGGATCATCTTTGTTCAGGCTTATTATATAAATAATATTCTCAAAACAAAGGAAGAACAAGACATTGTAATCATCACATTGCTCTCCCTAGTTTTTACTTTAATTATAATCATTGGCTATATGAGTGCGGTATATCAATTAATTCGTCAGCGTAAAATATCTCAAATGAAGTCAGATTTCATCAACAATATGACCCATGAATTTAAAACTCCAATTGCGACAATTAGCTTGGCATTAGACGCCATTAAAAACCCAAAAATTTTTAATAATAAAGATAAGGTGAACACCTACATCTCTATGATTAAAGAAGAAAATAAACGAATGAACGCTCAAGTTGAAAATGTACTTCGCATCTCCAAACTTCAAAAAAAACAATTGATCATTAGCAAAGATAGACTTCAGCTACATGATCTGATTTTAGATGCCATAACCCACCTCGAATTGATTGTTCAAAATAGAGAGGGGTATATCAAAACTAATTTTAAAGCCTCTAAATGTTCAATTATTGCTAATGAAACTTATTTTACAAATGTCATTGTCAATATGTTAGACAATGCTGTAAAATACTCAGAAGGCCCTCCAAAAATTGATATCAACACTCAGAATATTGGAAACAACATTCTGATGTCTGTAAAAGATCAGGGCATAGGGATTGGTAAATCTGCTTTAAAGCGAATTTTTGAAGAGTTTTATCGTGAACATACAGGTGATGTTCACAATGTGAAGGGCCATGGTCTTGGCCTTTCAAATGTGAAACGAATTGTTGAAAATCATCAAGGCGTCATCACTGTAGAGAGCGAAAAATGGAAAGGAAGTACCTTCACCATTAAATTACCACTAATATCATAACACTATGGAAGAGATCACAAAACGCATTTTACTGGTAGAAGACGATCCTAATTTTGGGACCGTTTTAAAAGAATACTTGACAATTAACGATTATGAAGTTGTTTTGGCAAAAAACGGTATGGAAGGCTTTGAGAAGTTCAAAAAGTCAGATTTCCATCTTTGTATTTTAGACGTAATGATGCCCTACAAGGACGGCTTTACGCTTGCACAAGAAATAAGAGAAAAGGACAAAGAAGTGCCAATTATTTTCCTCACGGCAAAATCATTAAAAGAAGATGTATTAAAAGGCTATAAAGTTGGTGCCGACGATTATTTAAATAAACCTTTTGACAGTGAAGTCTTATTGTTAAAAATCCAGGCCATCATCCAAAGAAAAACTGTTGAAAGCATTGCAGATAGTAAGCAGTTTGAATTTGAAATAGGAAGTTTTAAGTTGAATTCAAAGCTTCGGTTTTTAACCCAAGGTGATACTCAAATAAAACTATCACCTAAAGAGAACGAACTTTTAAGACTGTTGGCTTTACATTTGAATGATTTGATGCCTCGTGAAATTGCATTGACTAAAATCTGGAGAGACGACAACTATTTCACTTCAAGAAGCATGGATGTTTACATTGCAAAGCTGAGAAAATATTTAAAACTTGATCCAAAAGTTGAAATCTTAAACATTCACGGCGAAGGATTCCGATTGGTAATTAATGATTAGATAATTTTGAAATCTCTGTTTCGATTTGACTCAGGATGGTCTCAAAAGGAGTTTGATAATCATGCCACTGTGTGTTTTTATTTTTTTTAAACCAAGTCGATTGTCTTTTGGCGAAACGGCGTGAATTTTTTTTGATTTCTTCCACTGCAAAGTCTAAGGTACAGTTACCCGCAAAGTGTTCAAATAATTCTTTATAGCCTACGGTGTTTAGAGCATTCATCCCTTTGTATTTGTAGACTGCTTTGGCCTCTTCAATTAAGCCCTTTTTGAGCATCTGATCTACTCTTTTATTGATGCGCTCATAGACAATTTCTCGCGTTGCATCCAGACCAATTGAAATAGATGTGAAGCTTCTTTTAATTTTATCTTTGTTTAAAAACTGACTGTAGGGTTTTCCAGTACCCTTACATATTTCAAGAACTCTGATAATTCTGTGAGAATTTTTTAAATCTATTTTCGCGTACGTTTCAGGATCTTTGGCTTTAAGTTCTTTTTGCAAGGCCATAATGCCATCTGCTTTGAGCGATAAATTCAATTGCTCGCGAATCTTTGGATCTACTTTAGGGAAGGCATCCAAGCCTTCTAAAACAGATTTTATATACAGCCCCGAGCCTCCAATTAAAATTAAAACATCGTGTTTTTGGTGTAGTTTTTCAATACAATCTAAAACCTCTTTTTCGTAATGCCCCACGCTGTAGGCTTCTGTGATGGATTTGTGATGAATAAAATGATGTGGAATTAATGACAATTCTTCATTGCTTGGAGCGGCTGTACCAATGGGGATTTCTTTAAAAAACTGGCGGGAATCGGCAGAGATTATCTCTGTTTGAAAATGGGACGCCAATTTTAAACTCAAGTCTGTTTTCCCAATTCCTGTAGGGCCAACAATTGAAATGATAAATTTATTCATAACGAAATATCATTAAACATTTTACACCAATTTAGTTTGGCTTTTGGTTCAGACACAGATCAAAAATACTAAAAACTTTAGTCCACTAGAGCAATGACTTTCAATCTTTTGTGACGCCTCATATAACTCTGGAGAATGTGCTGGGCATCTTTGTTGTGTTCTAATGGGGTAATCAGGCTTGATAGAACATCAATATTTGAAATCTGAAAATTTAAATTAAAATAGGCAAACCCTCTTAAAATCCCTTTTTCAACCCAAACAGCACTGCGTTCATCAAGTTGTCGGCCTTTATCAATAACAAGGAAACTTTTAGCTTTAAAGCTGTAGTATTTAATGATTTTGTTAACTTTTATATTGTAATCTTCGACCAATTCTTTTCCAATACAAGCCCCTTCACATTCTTTAATGGTATGGCTAAAACAGCTACTTTTTGTTTTATACAATCCACACAGCTTTTGGCACAAATTATGTTTTTCAACAATTTTATTCATAAAGCTTTTACCACTTTGAATGTTAGCAAAGGTGGTAATAGGCTTTTGATTGCCTTTAATCTTTTGAATTTTTAAATTGATATAGCCATTTTCGTCCTTAAAACTAAATAAACCATGTGTAAAAATGGTGCGCCTGAGCGCCCGATTGAACTTGGGTTTGTGGTGCTTTATCTCGGCACTTTCTTTGAGTAAAGCCAATAATTCGCTCCCCGTCTCTTCAAATGTAACCGCAGAAACCTCCAACTGAATTTTTTTAGATTTTGAATTTTGACCAGCGAAATGTTGATTGATTCGGCTCTTGATATTTTTACTTTTTCCAATATATATAATATCACCCGCTTCATTGTGCATATAATACACTCCCGTAACTGAAGAAAGCGAGTTGATAATTGCGATCAATTTTGGTTCCAATTGTCGCTTGGGTTCCATTCGAATCGAGGCTTTCACAATCTGTTTGTCAAGGTCCTTGTTTAGCAATAATTCAAATAATTTAGTGGTAGCCATGGCATCTCCAGAAGCGCGATGGCGGTCACTCATTGGGATTCCTAAAGCACGCACCAATTTTCCCAAACTGTAAGAAGGAAGATCGGGAATCAGTTGTTTAGACAATTCTACAGTACATAGATTTTTTCGTTCAAATTTAAAACCTAATCGCTCAAATTCCAGTGACAGAATCCTATAGTCAAATTTTGCATTGTGCGCTACTAAAACGCAATCTTTGGTAATTTCAACAATCCGTTTGGCAACTTCAAAGAACTTTGGGGCGGAACGCAACATTTTATTAGAAATTCCAGTCAAATTCACGACATAAGGTTGGATGGGACGTTTGGGATTTATCAAGCTAATAAATTGGTCAACAACGCGTTTTCCGTCGTGCTTGTAAATGGCAATTTCGGTGATGCCTTCCTCGTTGTACTTTCCACCAGTGGTTTCTATGTCTACTATCGCGTAAATTCTGTATGTTTTATGTGTAGTGTCTGTTCCCGAATATGAGGCTACCAATACGAATCATGCTGCTGCCACATTCAATTGCAAGCGAGTAATCTCCACTCATTCCCATGGAAATAATTTCCATATTTTTTTGTAATTCTTTCAATCTTTCAAACGTTGATTTTAGAGTTTTGAATTCTTTTGAAATTTGGATCTTATCTTCGGTATAGCTCGCCATTCCCATCACCCCGGAAATTTTGATGTTTTTCAAGGCTTTAAAATCATCGCTCTTTAGCAAGTTTTCAGCCTCCTTTGAAGACATTCCAAATTTAGTACTTTCGTACGCTATTTTGATTTGCAGCAAGCATTGAATAACACGCTCATTTTTTTGCGCTTGTTTATTGATTTCTTTCAATAATTTTAGACTGTCAACACCGTGTATCAAATGTACAAATGAAGCCATGTATTTCACTTTGTTGCGCTGTAAATTGCCAATCATATGCCATTGAATGTCTTTTGGCATTTCATGAAATTTACCCACCATTTCTTGAACTTTGTTTTCGCCAAAAACTCGTTGGCCAGCTTTATAGGCTTCCATCAAATCACTTACAGGCTTGGTTTTGGAAACGGCTACCAAGGTGACTCCGGTAGGCAATGTGTTTTTTAATTTTTTAAGTCTATCGGCTAGGGTCATTTCAAAATTCATAAATGGTTGATCCACTTCTTAATTTTGGATAAATATAGGTACTCTTTGGCGGCATTGCCATTGCGGCATCAGCTATTGCCTTAAGCTGGTTCACAGTCACAGGTTTCAATCCAAAACCAACAGCATAATTTTGTCTGTCAATTTCATTTTTTATCCACCTCATATTGTCATTTTTTGAAACATAATGAAGCCGTTTATCTGTTCTTGTATTTTTAATTCCCAAAATTGGCTTAAGAATTTCTTCTTGTAAAATAGAGACATCTAATGCCTGTAGCGGTGAGGCTCTATTGATGAAATTCTCTTGTAAAGATACTGAATAAAATTGGCCCTTAAGATACATGCAAAAACCGTTGTTTTTTTGGCATAAATCATATGATTTACAGGGTAAAATATTAAACTTTAATCTTAATCGATTTAAGAAGCTCTCCACTGAAAGTCCATTCAAATTTGTCACTATTCTATTGTATGCCTCTACAAGTAGTTCACTTTCAGGAATCAGAAAAGCCATAAAACCTGCTGTTTGTGTTTTATTCTCTTCATCAGAGAGCAACATTGAAGAAGCAGTTCTGTGGTGGCCGTCCGCAATGTACAAGCTATGAACGCTTTCAAATGCGTTCATTATTTTTTTTATTTGAAAATCTTCTGCGACATACCATAATTTCTGAACCTCATTTTCAGAAATTGTAATTACGGATGTGGGTGGTTGTTTTTGGACCGCTTTGATAAGGTCTGAAATCGCTCTTTGATCTCTATAAATCAATAATACGGCGTCTGCGTTAAAACGTGTTTCTTTCAAGTATTTTTTAAACACCAATACCCTAGATTTCAGTGTATTTTCATGTTTTTTTATCTGTCCCAACTTGTATTTCCCAATACTGGCTTCTGCGATAATTCCATTATAAATTTTGCCATTTAGGTTAAGTTCTTGAATGTAAAAACCTGGTTTTTGGTCTTTTATTAAAAGACCACTTGACTTAAATTGGGCGTAATTTTTTTTAACATTCTCAAAGCGTTTTGAATTGGATAATTCTTTGCTGGGATTTATGTTAGCTTTGATGATTTGTAAGAAAGAATGCGGATTGGTTTTTAAAATATTTTCAATCTCTTTTGGATTGTAAAGTTCAAAAGATTGACTGCTAAAATTATTAGATATACGTTTGTTTGGCCGTACGGCACAAAAAGGTTTGATGAACGTCATAGGGTGTAGGTTTTGAGGGTTATATTTTTATGAATCTATTGGCTGGAACAATTGCTTTTTTTTCTTTGGCATAGCTATAGAAACCTTCTCCTGATTTTTTACCAAGTTTACCGGCTTTCACCATGTTGATTAATAGAGGATTAGGGGCGTATTTCGGGTTTTTAAAGCCCTTGAACATAACTTCCAAAATGGAAAGACACACGTCTAAACCAATAAAATCTGCAAGTTCAAGCGGTCCCATGGGGTGCGCCATGCCTAGTTTCATAATGCTGTCAATTTCTAAGACACCACTCACACCACATTGAAGGGCTTCAATCGCTTCATTGATCATTGGCATTAAAATTCGGTTTGCAATAAACCCAGGATAATCGTTTACCAAAACAGGGGTTTTACCCATTTCTTTGGTAAGCTTTACAGTAAAATCTATAACTGATTTATCGGTATTATATCCATTGATAATCTCCACAAGTGGCATTATGGGAACGGGATTCATAAAATGCATGCCAATAACTTTACCAGGCCGTTTGGTTGCAGCCGCTATTTTGGTGATGGAAATGGAAGAGGTGTTGGTGGCTAAAATTGTATGATTTGAGCAGCTTTCATCAAGTTTTTTGAAAATTTGGATTTTAACTGTCTCATTTTCGGTTGCTGCTTCAACCACAAGACTGGCATTCTCAACCCCTTTTTTTATATCCGTATGGGTTGTTATATTTTGAATTATGCTTGTTTTTTGGTCTTTTGAAATTACGCCTTTTTCAAGCATGCGATTCAAATTTTTTGAAATGGTTTGAATTGCTTTGTCCAATACCATTTCATCAATATCAATTAGATGTACGCGGTAGCCCGATTGTGCAAAGCTGTGTGCAATTCCATTGCCCATAGTCCCCGCTCCAATCACTGCCATATTTTTCATAAGTCGCGTTTTAGAAACAATTAATAATTTGATGTGCGACTTTTAGCGCATCGGCTCCATCGCGCAGCGTGACAATAGGTTTTTTGTTGTTTTCAATGGCCTCTGCAAAAGTTTCGAGTTCATCCAAAATAGCGTTGTTTGCAGCGATTTTAGGGGTTTCAAAATAAATTTGTTTTTTAACCCCTTCAGCATTTTGTAAAATCATATCGAAGTCCCCTGGAAATTCAGGCGCATCTTTCATTTTGACCACTTCTGTTTTTTTCTCTAAAAAATCAACACTGATGTAGGCATCTTTTTGAAAAAAACGACTCTTGCGCATGTTTTTTAAAGAAATTCGACTGGCTGTTAAATTAGCAACACAACCATTTTCGAATTCAATTCGGGCATTGGCAATGTCTGGTGTTTCGCTGATGACGGACACTCCACTGGCTTGTACAGAAAGCACGGGCGATTTAACCACACTAAGAATGATATCAATGTCGTGAATCATTAAATCCAATACGACTGGAACATCAGTACCTCTTGGGTTAAATTCTGCAAGTCGGTGTGTTTCAATGAACATCGGTTGTTTAATTTCAGATTTAATGGCCTTAAAGGCAGGGTTAAAACGTTCTACATGCCCTACTTGTCCTCGAAGATTATTTTCTGAAACCAACAGGCGAATGTGCTCGGCTTCTTCAACACTATTGGTGATGGGTTTCTCAATAAAAATATGTTTTCCTTTTGTGATGGCTTTGATGGCGCAATTATAATGCGACAATGTAGGGGTAACAATATCAACCACATCTACCGCATCTATAAGGGCATCTAATTGCTCAAAATAGGTGTATTTGAATTCTTTAGCCACGCTTTGACCGATTGCAATATCAGGATCATAGAATCCAATAAGCTCATATTTTTCAGATTGTTGAAGTAATTTTAAATGAATTTTGCCAAGGTGACCCGCACCCAATACGCCTACTTTTAGCATTTTATTTATTTTGTGTAAAATTAAATATTTTAATGGTATTCTAATTAAATATGGGTCAAAACCTTAAGTTTTTGAAATTCTTTCCGCGTTTTAATTTTAATCTCAATATTGTTTACTTAATTTTGAAAGTGAAATTTGACAGATTTGATAGATTCATTTAAACACAAAGGACTGCGGCAGAAACTCGTTGATGTTTTGATTTCAAAAGGCATCAAAAATGAAGCAGTTTTACAAGCCATTCGTACGATTCCCAGGCATTGGTTCATGGATTCCAGTTTTCTAGACCACGCTTATCAAGACAAAGCATTTCCTATTGCGGCCAACCAAACCATTTCTCAGCCTTATACGGTGGCTTATCAAACAGAACTTTTAGAAGTTGAGCCCAATCATAAAGTTTTAGAAATTGGAACTGGTAGTGGATACCAAACTGCTGTTTTATGCCTTTTAGAAGCCGAGGTTTACAGTATTGAACGTCAGTTAGAATTGTTTAAAAAAACGAGTTTNTTTTTNCCAAAAATTGGCCATGTGGCAAAGCGTCTTATTTTTGGNGATGGTTATNNAGGTNTAAAAGAAGAGGCNCCTTTTGATCGAATTTTGGTCACAGCNGGGGCCCCTTTTGTGCCCAAACCTTTGTTGGCACAACTCAAAGTTGGGGGTCGTCTAGTAATCCCTGTTGGTGAGGTAGAGCAAGTGATGACACTTTACATTCGCAGTGGTCAAAAGACTTTTGAAAAGCATGAATTTGGAAACTTCAGATTTGTTCCAATGCTTGAAGATAAATCTTAAAGACTCAACCCAAACATCAAGGCTTCATCGCTTTCTCCATTTGCAAAAGAACGTACATAATCCACTCTTAAAAAGCGGTATTTTTTCCATCCTAAATTGGCAATACCAATGTTCATTTCAGTGTAAGGATGAGCAGCACTTCTGGAAATTCCATGCACGCCTATGACTAAATTGTAGTTCAGTTTATTGATGTAAGGAATTTTACCTAATGCATAGCCTTTAAAATTATGCTCAGTATGGTATTCTACATAATCATTTGCGGTACTGTAGTCGTAATAGTGTAAATTTTTAAAGCTATTTAAATAATTTCCTCTAGTATTAACATGGGTTAGATTGCCATTAAAGTGTTTAAAATCAATAAAAGAGAGGCTATTGTTCTCAAAAAAAGTACCCCCCATTAAATTGTAACCAAGAATTCCTATCGATTTTAAATTGACCTCTTGTCTAAGTTGCGCAGTCAAATGGTCAAAATTATAATTAGCAATACTGGCGTTGAAGCCTTTGCTATAATTTAAAAATAGTTTTGGATAATCCGAGTTGCTTATATTGATTTTTAAATCGGGGTAGCTCATGAATTTTTCTCCAAAACGAATTCCAACACCCAAGTTAAATTTTAATAAATTGTGATTTAAGAATGCAGCAGTTCCAAATCCATCTGGATTCAAGGGGTTGTTGCTGCTGTAATTCACATCCGCTTTTGGGAATACCACAAAGTCTGTTGTATTGAAAAGTGCTTTGCGTTTTTCGTAAGATAAACTCGAACTAAAACTAACGCCATTAAAAAGTGTCATGCTATAATTGACTTTTGCAAAGGTCCTGTCGTATAGTTTCATGAAATTCTTTTCAAAAAATAAAGAACTTATTTGATTTAGATTTTTCGAAATTGGTTCCTCACTGTTGAATTGTTCTGTTTTAGTGCCAAGACTTGCGCTAAGCTCAGCATCGTTAACGGCGTTAAATTTATAAGTCCCCTTGACTCCAGCGCGAAAGCGCTCCGTTTCAAAGCTATAATTTAGGAGGCCGCTAAAGGCAATAAAATTTTTATAGTCGTTATAACGCTTGGTGAAATTAAGACCTAAAGAAAGGTTATAGCCTTGAACCGTATTAAAAGAGAGGCCATTTATTGGCCCTGAAATGCCAAAACTTTTTTTGTTGTAAGAATCATTAAAGGTATAGCCACTGAAAAGTTTTCCGATTTTAAATTTATTACTCACCTGATCAACAGAATCCAAATAGACTTTAGACGTCCTTATGGTTTCTAGACTGTCCCTTTTTTTGTAATCTTTTAATTCATCATTAGTTAAAGGTACAGGCCTTGTACTCTCCCAATAAGAACTTCCCTTTTTATTGGCATCTTTTTCAAAGACAAGAATTTCGTTCTTATTTTGGCCTGTACTAAGCTTTGGATTAAGGTCATAGTTTGTATAATTGGCCACAAAACTTCCATTCCCATTAAATCCGAATAGGCTATAGCCAAAATCAATAGTTTGGGAACGAACCAGCCATTGTTTTGCGGCTTTATCAAAACTTAAATTTTGACGAATTCTTATGCTTTCAGCCGGTAAAATTTGAACTTGTGTGCCTCGAATTTTAATATCAATACCGTATAGTGCCCAACTGTCTTCAACAATATAGATGTCTCCAGAAAAAACGCGGTCATTTTCGCGCTTGGGCAGGATATTGATCTTGTGAATTAAATGCCCTTCGCTGTCATAAAATTCACCTTCTAGTTTGTAGTTGTAATAATTAAAAGCAAAATCAGCAATTGGTGAAATGATCTCGTTGTTGATGTTGACCGTATTGTTATATAAATTATAATCAACATCCATGGCAGAATTAAAACTGATGCCATTGGAATCCCCGCTGACTTTTGAGGCTGTGACAGTTTCAAAAAGTTCAGGCTTAATATATTTAATCTTAGAAAGGGTTTCGGACAAATAGATGTAACCAGTTCGTGTGGAATCTAATGCGCCACCAAAGTCTCCAATGTCTTGGCCCATAAATTTTTCAGGCGCATTTTCAATTCGTATGAAACCTTTGGAATAAAAATCAGCAGTATAAGCATTTAATTTTTCTAAATACAAACTGCGTTTTGAAATGGCCTGTCTAATGATGCGGTTGGCCGGATTTTCTTTCGCATCGATGACAACTTCTTTTAAATTGATGTTTTCGTCTTCAAGAATAACATCTAATGGATAGGGTAGTGTATCAACTTTTATATTTTTTATTTGGGTCTTAAAGCCCAAAAATTGAAACACAATCGCATAGTCACCAGGTTTTGAAATATTGATTTCATACTGACCCTCTGCATTTGAGGTGGTTCCAGTATAGCTGTTTTGAATGTAAATATTCACATAGGGCAGTGCTTCGCCATTTAGGTCTTTTACGGTGCCCCTAATTTGGCTTTGAGCCATGCCTACGAACATCAGAGTAAAAACAATTATAATTCTTTTCATCTTACTTTGTCAGGGTTTAAAGTTTTTCTTTATGCGGTCTAAATTCCGCTTGTTGTCTCTGTCTTTGATGGTTTCACGTTTGTCAAATAATTTCTTTCCTTTTGCCAATGCAATCTTAAGCTTTGCAAAGCCTTTTTCATTGATAAAAAGTTTTGTGGGGATGATGGTAAGTCCTGTGTTTTTAACTTCTTTCTCTAGTTTACGCAACTCTTTTTTATTTAATAAAAGTTTACGTTCGGCCTTGGGTCTATGGTTGAAATGATTACCATGGTCGTATTCTTGAACCGTCATATTGATTACTAAAAGTTCCCCGGAGTCGTTAAATTCACAAAAACTCTCAGCAATGGAAGCCTTACTGGCACGGATGGATTTGATTTCTGTTCCAGTTAAAACAATACCAGCCGTGTACGTATCCAAAAGATCGTAGGAAAAGCGTGCTTTTTTGTTAACAATATTAATCGATTTTTTCATTTAACCTCAAAATTAATCAAATATTCAATGTGTTAAGCATTCAAAAGGCTATAATTTTTATAAGTGACTTTTCCATTTGCCTCTTTGATATTCAATAGAATCTTCATTAAAATTGTATATATTTAGGAATAAGTATATACACATGGGATTATTTGATACTTTTTTTAGAGATGAGAAGAATGTTTGGCCAGGGCCTAAACTTGAAGACATAAAGCAGTTTGATATATTGATGATCAACTCATTCTCTACGCCTCAACTTATTTTCAAACATTCCACCCGCTGCAGTATCAGCCGTTTTGTTTTGAATGCATTTATTGCTAATTATTGTTACTCAACCAATGACTTTAAGGCTTGGTATTTAGACTTGCTTGCATATCGGTCTATTTCCAATGTTATTG
>PAQB01000012.1 GCA_002709185.1 Flavobacteriaceae bacterium | reverse complement strand
TGGTAATTGTTTAAAGTAATGATTTCACCTGAGGTTTTTGTGAGTGCAAGGTCCGAAATAAGGTATCTCAACCGCTCGATACTCAATTGATTTCCAAAGGCATTTACATATTGAATAGTGCCAAAGTCATCCGCTGTTACAACTGCATCGTTCCATTCATGTATGAATCTTAAATTAACAACTGTTTCGCTGTCATCTTCAGAACTACAACTTGTACAAATAAAGGTAAAAACTAAAATTATATATTTTATTTTCATGGGTTTGTTTCAATAATTAAAAGGTCTGTAAAGCCTTTATTTTCTGGAATATTTAAATCGGCGCTGCCAGAGTTTCCAACAACAACAATCCTGCCATTGTCCAGCGCAACAACGCCCATTAACAAGTCTATGTTGCTTCCACCAACAGAGACTTGGGATTGTAAAGCTCCCTCACTATCAATTTTAAAAAACCAAGCGTCGTTTTGGCCTTTATTTTCAGTGAGGTCAATGTCAGAGCTTCGAGAGTTCCCCGCAATAATATAGTCATTATCTTGTGTTTTATGGATGGCCTGAGCGCTTTCAAAACTACTACCCCCAAATGTTTTTTCCCAAAGCAATTCTCCATCTGGATTTATCTTGACAACCCAAACATCTGCGGCACCATTATTTAAGCTGACATCTGTGTCATGACTTCGAGTGTTTCCAACAATTAAAAAATTCCCATCGTGCGTCATTGTAATGTCTCTGGCTTCGTCAATCTCACTGCCACCATAGGATTTTTCCCATAAAAGTTCGCCATAATCGGAGAGCTTTAAGGCCCAAAAATCATAACTACCTTTGTTGTTACTGATGTCTACATCATCGCTGTCTGAAGACCCTACAATTATAAAATTTCCTGCTTGAGTTTCTGCTGCCGCATAGCCCGTATCTGTGAAATTACCACCATAGTAGCGCCGCCATTGTAGTTCCCCCATTTGATCAAGCTTGATAACCCAATAATCTCCACCAGCATGACGGGCTGCATTGAGCCGATTCGTGTTCCCTTCACCTTCGGAAGCAGTCACATCCAGAACTCCAGTGAGTAAAAACCCTTGATCTTGCGTTTGTATGATTGAAAAACCGTTATCTGATCCAAAATACCCAAAGGATTTTTCCCATTCGATAATTCCCGAATAATTTAATTTTAACATCCAAAAGTCGTTTGAACCGGCATTTTCAGATACTTCGCCGTCTTCGCTTTTACTACTGCCTAAAATGGCATAGCCTCCATCGATAGTATTGATAATTTCCTGTCCACGATCATCATCATTTCCACCGTAAACGCGTTGCCACTGTTGTTGTCCTTCAGCATCAAACTTTAAGAGCCAATAATCATAGGAGGTATTAGATTTATTGGTAACATCGGCATCCATACTTTGGGTGTAGCCTAGAACGGCATAGCCCCCATCTGCAGTACTGACTATAGATTGACCACTTTCATTAAGAGCCCCACCCAAGGTGAGGGTCTTTCGAATTTCTATAGTTTGATTGCTGCTGTTCTCAATGTTACTGTCACCTGAATCACAAGCCAAACTCAAAACAGTGAAAACAAAACAAGCTTTTTTTATGTTTTGTTTTAAATCCATAAACTGAAGTATCAATTATTTTTTTTCACAACAAAAAGCCCTTTTTGAATGTCACTAATTATAATGTGTCCACTGCTAAAGAAAGGATATACATTCCAAACGCCGTCAAAAGCAGCATTGTCATTTTCTGGGTAAGTATCAAAATAGCCTATTTCAGCTATGGTTTGATTTTCAATATTGCTTATGTTTATTTCTCGAATTCCTGCCCTGTAGCTCGCCAAATAATAGCTGTCACCAACAATATATCCGTTATGGTCTATAGATGTGTTGGTTCCAATGTATTCAAAACTCAGGCTGGGGCTGTCTAAATCACTCAAATCAAAAACAAGGGTACGGGTGTTGGTCCCTATATTGCGTTCATCCAGTTCATCACCAACAATAAAATATTGTAAATCGTCTGTAAACCAACCTTGGTGTGTATAGCCAATATTACTGTACTCAACTGTGGAAATGGTCACTGGGTTTGATTTGTCAGTCACATCAGCAATCACCACTTGATTTTCATTACTCCCAATGAGAATCTCTTTTCCAATATAGTCTGAGTCAGGACCATCATAGCTTATGACTTGAGCATCGTGAGAATAGCCGCCTTCACCATAACCACCTTCAAAAATGGGATTTGTTGGATTTTGAATATTAATAAACAAAGGCCCACCATTGTACTGGTTTCCTCGAGTCCCCACGACATAGGCATAACCAGAATCTTCATCAATTACAATGTTGTGTGCGCTGCCAAATTCCGTAAAATGGACATCTGCTTCAAATTCAATTGGGGTGATTTCAACATTTCTAAGACTGGTTAAATCAAAAACTTGCATACCATGGTTACTAGCTTCAGATACAATAAAAGCATGGTTTTGATACACTTTTATGTCTCGCCAAGAACTGTTAACGGTAGCCGTGGGTAGTACGCCAACAAGTATTAAGTTATCGGGATCACTCATGTCCACAAAGGCCGTGTGAGAAGAAACACCTACCAAGGCATATTCTTTGTCATTTTCAGGGTCTGTCCATCCCCATGAATCGTTTCCAGAAAGACTACCGGTGACAGTTCCGATGCTCAGTGCTTCCAAAGACAAATAGCCTATGAGGTCAAACCCATCACATGGATAAATTCCAGCATAACCGTTTTCACAAGGTAGCGAGGTGAAATCTACAGCATCACAAAGATCTCCGATACCATCATTATCGCTGTCTTCTTGATTTGGATTGGCCAATTCAGGACAATTATCATAGCCATCGTAAATCCCATCTAAATCGGTATCAATAGCACCAACTTGAATGAATTCAGAATCACAACCAACCATGAGATTCGCATTTGTAATTAGGACTAAAAGCAATGTGAATTTTTTAATGAAGCTCATTTAGAAGAAATTATCAAAGTCAATTTACATTAAATTCTATAATTAAATCATAAAAATTCTATAATTGCTTTATTTTTGTGAAATGTTAGAAGATAAGAATCAAAACAGAACAGCCCTTTCAAATCTTGGCGAATTTGGACTAATTGATCATTTGACTTCAAATTTTAAAGTTAAAAATTCAACCACCACCATAGGGATTGGAGATGATGCAGCCGTTTTAAATTTTAAAGATAAATCGATTGTTGTTACCACTGACTTTTTAGTTGAAGGGGTGCATTTTGATTTGAGTTATATGCCCCTTAAACATTTGGGATACAAAGCCGTTGTGGTCAACTTGTCTGATGTTTACGCCATGAATGCAATGGCTTCTCAAGTTACAGTTTCANTTGCNGTTTCAAACAGATTTACTCTTGAGGCGATGGAGGCTNTATATGATGGCATAAACAAAGCNGCTANTTTTTATGGAGTNGACGTTGTTGGAGGCGATACNACTTCATCGGTAAGTGGTTTAACCATTTCAGTGACAGCTATTGGTCATNTCAGTGCTTCTGAGGTTGTAAAACGCAATGGCGCTAAACCCAACGATNTACTNGTACTTACTGGCGACATTGGAGCTGCTTATTTAGGNCTNCNGGTTTTGNAACGTGAAAAAGAAGTTTTCAAGGTTGACCCTAACAACCANCCCGATTTAGAGCACTATTCTTATATCATTGAGCGTCAGCTAAAACCGGAAGCGCGAAAAGACATTGTTAAGCTGCTCAAAGATTTAGAGGTCAAGCCTACAGCTATGATTGATATAAGCGACGGCTTGTCATCCGAAGTTATTCATCTTTGCAAGCAGAGTGAGGTTGGTTGTGATTTGTATGAAGACAAAATACCTTTAGACCCTCAAGTTATTTCAACTTGTCAGGAATTTAATTTAGACAGCACTACCATTGCTTTGAGTGGCGGCGAGGATTATGAATTACTCATGACCATCTCTCAAGAGGACTACCCAAAAATAAAAGGCAATCCTAGTTTAACGGTTATTGGATACATGACAGAAGAAGTCTCAGGAATGCACCTTGTAACTCGTGGCCAGGAGAAAATTCCAATCACAGCACAAGGATGGAATGCTTTAAAATCTTAAAACAATTAAAATTTCCATTCTAAACTTTCCACTAAACGTATCATGTCTTTTTGTAAATAACGCACTGCCGGCAGTATGGAGTCGTAGTTGGGCTTGACCTTAAAGTATAAAGACCCTGTCAGAAAATGTTGGCTGCTGTCAGTGACATAAAATTGACATTGTGATGCTACTGGCCCTGTCAACTCATACATTTTTCCAAAAACATTGGTTCGGAAATTTTCGAATTTTTGTTCTGTGACCTCGTGTGCAACTTTCGCGTGATTTTTTGTGGTAAATTCTGTTTCCGAAACATAGCGGGAAAGGTTTTCATCTAAAGGATGATAAGATAAATACAACTTCGCTTTGATTAGTGGATAGTTCAAGTTAAGACTTTGTGAGCTTTCTTTATGTTGAATGCCCTCCACAACGGCCAATTTATTTTTATCAAATTTAAATGGAAGCTCCAAGGCAGTTTTTTGATAAATAGCGTCAGGATATGTCAAGTTTAAGAAGGCTTTGGGTTTAGGGACAATCACTTCGCGACATCCCAAAAATGATAATAATAAAATAAAAACAGAATGGTATAGTTTCATTTTTCTATAGACACTTTAATTTGTTTAATGCGCTTGTTATCAATACTTTCAACAACAAAAGTATAGGCATTAAATTTATGCTTGCTTTTGATTTTTGGAAAACTTTTTGAAATTTCTAATACAAATCCTGCAAGAGTTTCAGATTCTCCCTTTTTTGTTTCAAATGCAGTTTCATCTTCTAATTTTATGATTCTATAAAAATCTTTTAGTGTTGTTTTTCCCTCAAAAACATAATTAGCATCGTCGATTTTTGAGTAAATCAAATCATCGTCGTCAAATTCATCACTAATATCCCCTACAATCTCTTCAATGACATCCTCAAGTGAAACGACCCCTGAAGTGCCTCCATACTCGTCTACTACAATTGCTAAATGTGTTTTTTTCTCCTGAAACTCTACCATTAAGTCATCTAATTTTTTGTTCTCAGGAACAAAAAAAGGGGTTCTTAACAAGCTGTTCCAGTCGAATTTTTTTTTATGAAGATGAGGTAATAAATCTTTGGCATATAGAATGCCACATACCGAGTCGGTACTGTCCTGATAAACAGGAATTCTAGAATAACCATGTTTTACAATTTCAGGGACAATGGTCGCAAAGTCCGCCGAGGCCTCAAGTGCAAAAACATCAATTCTGGGGCGCATGACCTGTTTGGTGTCCGTGTTACCAAAGGAAACAATACCCTTCAATATTTTTTGTTCCTCTTTTGTTGTGTCTTCCTCACTGGTTAGTTCTAGAGCTTGAGATAGATAGTCTACGTTTAAATTAGATTTTTGTTTTCCTAGTCGATTTTGAATCCATACTGTAAAGCCTTGCATTGGCATGCTTAAAGGCGAAAACAAAACATCCATTATTTTTAGTGGGTGGGCCATAAATTTTGAAAACTTCAAATTGTTTCGGTTGGCATAGACTTTGGGTAGAATTTCTCCAAAAAGTAGGATTAGAAAGGTGATTACAATAACTTCAATAAAAAACACCAAATTAATATCGATAATACCAAATTCGATTTTTGTATTTGTTTCCTTAAAAAAATAGTCGCTAAGCGCCGCAAACAAAAGCACAATTCCAATATTTATAAAGTTATTTGCAACCAGTATGGTCGCTAATAATTTTTTTGGACGTTTCAATAGTTGGGTGATGATATGAATTGATTTTGAACCTTGTTCTTCAGAGGCCTCTAAATCGGCTTGGGTAAGTGAAAATAATGCTACTTCTGCTCCAGATATCAAAGCAGAGCAAAGTAGTAAAATTAAAACAGAAACAATGCCTAAGATAAGTGTTGTATCTATAGCTTGAAATGCAATAAAACTGTCAGAATTCAAAAGCAGCTAGTTTGAGAGAAAATTAAAAAGGCAAGTCTGTCTCATTGGTCTCTGTTTGTTTGGCATCTGAATTAGACGTTGTTTGCGCTTGCGCAGATGCTGTGGATGGCACGGGACTTTGGTCATTTTTATTTGTCAAAAAAGTGAAATCGGTACAAACAATCTCAGTAGAGTATCTGTCACTGCCTTTGTCGTCCTGCCATTTACGAGTTTTCAAGCGTCCTTCAATATAGACACGGTCTCCTTTACTGAGGTATTTTTCGCAAATTTCGGCCGCTTTATTTCTCACCACCACATTGTGCCACTCTGTATTGGTGACCTTTTCGTTGGTTTGTTTATTGGTATAGGTTTCATTGGTGGCCAAAGGAAAACGTCCCACACAATTTTTATCATCGAAATAGTGCATTTTGACTTGATCTCCCAAGTGACCAATAAGCATAACTTTATTGAGTGTTCCAGACATGTTTTATGTTTTTAGCTAAAAAA
This sequence comes from Flavobacteriaceae bacterium, assembly GCA_002709185.1. The sequence continues at coordinate 11,421 of PAQB01000012.1, read as the reverse complement.
AATAATTATAAATATATTTAAATAATAACAAATTAAGGATTAAAAACCTTAATAAATTGCGCAATGACGACTGGAACCGCAAGTGACTGTGTTTCTGTCCATGAAATGACATTGTCAATTTCATTTTTTGTTCGAATGATCCAAAATTTGACATTCAGTTCTTGGTGAGTTAATTTATGCAGTATGTCCTTTGTATTAAACAATTCAATATTTTGTGATTTGTGCGCATATATTTTTTTGAAATCTGAATTATCTAACAGTTCCTCTTTTGTAATTGATGTGTCTGATTCAAGCATTGGAAATTGATATAAATGTTGCCATATTCCTTTTTCAGTTCTTTTCTCTAAAACAGTTTTGTGGTTTTTGGTCAAAAGCACTAAAAAATTTAAATAACGCTTTCGAATTTTATTTTTTTTTAATTTGACTGGTAATTTCTGAATGCTTGCAGTAGCTAAAGCTATGCATTTATAATCAACAGGGCAATTGGAGCAGTTTGGAGATTTTGGCTTGCATTGTTTTGCCCCAAACTCCATTATGGCTTGGTTGTAATCTCCAATATTTTTTTTTGGCAGTAATGACATGGCCAGGCGCTTAAACTGTTTAATACCTTCTGTTGAATTTATGGGGGTATCAATACCAAAACAACGCGATAGTACTCTATAAACATTCCCATCTACAACCGCAGCAGATTCTTCATAACAAATGGAGGCAATGGCACTCGCTGTATAATCTCCAACGCCCTTGAGCGTTAAAAGTTCTTTGTATGTTTTAGGAAAAACGCCTTTTAATTTTTCTGCGACATATTTTGCAGTATAATGTAGATTTCTTGCTCGAGAATAATAACCCAAACCTTGCCAATTTTTAAGGACATCATCTTCTGATGCTTTTGCAAGATCAAACACCGTTGGGTAGTTTGTGGTAAACTTTAAATAGTAGGGCAAGCCCTGTTTAATTTGTGTTTGTTGAAGTATGATTTCAGAGAGCCAAATCTTATAAGGATCTTTGGTTTCACGCCATGGGAGTGCTCTTTTGTGAACGGAGTACCATTGAATTAAATTATAATTAAAATCCATTTATTATAGGCATGATACACAAAAATAAACTATTCAGCGTTTAAATTTAAATTATATAGGTTTGAAATATTGAATTTAAAATACATATATTTGCATCCCCTCAGATAACATTAACTTAAAAAACAAATTATGACGAAGGCAGAAATAGTAACTAAAATCTCGAATGATTTAGGCATTGAAAAAACGGATGTATTAGCAACCATAGAATCTTTTATGTCAGAAGTCAAAGGGTCTTTAGAATCTGGAAATAACGTATACCTAAGAGGTTTTGGTAGTTTCGTGGTTAAAACACGTGCGGAAAAAATCGGTAGAAATATTTTGAAAAATACATCAATAAAGATACCAGCACAAAATATACCTTCATTTAAACCTTCAAAAGTATTTCTAGAAGGTGTAAAAAAGAAGGTAAAAGTTAATTAATTAGTAAAACAAACAAAGTTTATATATGCCCAGTGGTAAAAAACGTAAAAGACACAAGGTAGCTACGCATAAGCGTAAAAAAAGACGTCGTGCAAATCGACACAAAAAGAAGTAAACTGATAAAGTAGCCCTGGCTGCTTTTTTCGGTTTTTTAAAGAACGTTCATTGACATCAAATTCATGTATTTTTCAACTTTACCTTGTTGAAAATTATGAATTTATCGGGATTAAATCCTGTGATGCTTGTGGTCATTTTACACCACAAGTCCTTACCACACTTTTAAAAGTTTGTGGTAAGTCAAAGAATTATTGTACAATCCATCTGTGCAAAATTAACTGTACAGATTAAAATTAACATTATGAACAAAGAATTAATAATTCGATCCAATTCAGACAATGTTGATTTTGCCTTATTAAAAGAAGGTAAACTTATTGAATATCAAAAGGATAAGGATAATAATAAATTTTCTGTTGGCGATGTGTTTATCGCCAAAGTCAGAAAGTCTATTCCTGGACTGAATGCCGCATTTGTAAATGTAGGGTATCAAAAAGATGCATTTTTGCATTATCATGATTTAGGTCCAAAACTCCCTTCCTTAATGAAATTCATGAAACGTGTAAGCACAGGTAAACAAAATGATTTTTCTCTAAAAGATTTTCCATACGAGAAAGACATTCACAAAGACGGTAAAATTGACCAGGCTATAAAAACCAATCAAACATTGTTGGTGCAAATTGTGAAAGAACCCATTTCCACAAAAGGCCCAAGAATAAGTTCAGAGATTTCATTTGCTGGACGCTACCTGGTTTTAGTTCCTTTTTCAAATCGAATTTCAATTTCACAAAAAATAGAAAGTCGCGCCGAAAAAGAACGCCTCAAGCGATTGGTTAAGAGCATCGCTCCAAAAGGTTTTGGAGTCATAATACGAACAGTTGCTACAGGCCAAAAAGTTGCAGAACTAGATAGAGATATGCAAAATCTTTATCGCAAATGGGAAGACGTATGTAAACGCATACCCAATGCACATACCCCTAGCAAGGTTCTTGGGGAAATGAATAAAGCCTCTTCAATTTTGAGAGATATTTTTAATGACAGCTTCACAAAAATTAATGTAGATAACATTGATCTTTGTGCAAAAATCAAAGACTATATTTTTGAAATCGCTCCTCATAAGGAAAATATTGTAAAATTTTACAATTCCAAAACACCAATTTTTGAAAAGTTTGGTATTGAGCGTCAAATTAAAGTTTCCTTTGGTCAAACAGTTCGTTTGCCTAAAGGCGCTTACTTGATTATTGAGCACACCGAAGCCCTTCATGTTGTAGATGTCAATAGTGGCAATAGAACCAGTAAAGAAAGAAACCAAGAAGATACTGCCATTGAAGTCAATATGATTGCGGCCACAGAGCTTGCAAGACAGTTTAGACTTCGGGACATGGGCGGTATCATTGTGGTCGATTTTATTGACATGAACAATGCTCAGAATAGGAGAAAACTTTTCAACCACCTAAGAGATGAAATGAAGGAGGATCGCGCCAAACACAAAATCTTGCCCCCTAGTAAGTTTGGCCTTATTCAAATAACACGTCAGCGTGTTCGTCCTGAGATGAATATCAAAACGAAAGAGCCCAATCCTAATGGCCCCACTGGCCATGAAGTTGAAGCGCCCATTGTTTTGATTGACAAGATCAATCATCAATTAGATTTAATTATTAAAAAAGGCAACAAAAAGGTGACCCTAAACACACATCCTTTTATCGCCGCCTTTATAACCAAAGGGTTCCCATCCATAAGATTGAAATGGTTTTTTCAATATAAAGTTTGGGTAAAAATAATGCCAAGAGATGCTTACACATACCTTGAATACCGTTTTAAAGACGGTAATGGCAAAACCATTAAATTGTAACAAAAAAAGCCTCATGCAATGCGTGAGGCTTTTTTTTGTTTAATAATTTAAATGATTGTTGATTGTCCCAGGTAAATATTAGAAAAATTTAAGTTAGAATCATCTGGATTATTGATGAAATCTTCAATAAAATCGCCGACTTTACTTGTTGTGACATTGTCAAATTTCTTATTCAAGTCTGGGGTGGTAATTTGTAATACGAGTGATTTATCCACAGCTTTTCGAATCATTTTGGCTTCTTCATATAATTCAAAGTGATCGAGCAACATCGCCGCCGATAAAATAGAGGCTACTGGATTGGCAATACCTTTTCCAGTCGCTTGTGGATAGGACCCATGTATGGGTTCAAACATGGCATATTTATTTCCAACAGAGGCAGAGGCCAACAAACCAATCGAACCTCCAATTACACTGGCTTCGTCACTAATAATATCTCCAAATAAGTTTTCTGTTAGAATGACATCAAATTGTTTTGGGTTTTGTATCATTTGCATGGCGGCGTTGTCCACAAATAAAAAATCTAAATTAACTTTGGGATATTGCTTTCCAATTTCTGTGACTACCTTTCGCCAGAGTCTAGAACTTTCTAAAACATTGGCTTTGTCTACCAAGGTGACCTTATTTTTTCTTGCTTTTGCGGCCTTAAAAGCCAAGTGTGTAATTCGCTCAATTTCGTGCCGTGAATAGCTGCACAAATCTGAGGCTGTATTGCCATCCTCGCTTATTTTTTTTTCTCCAAAATACAAGCCTCCAGTTAGCTCTCTGTAAATACTAATATCGGTTCCCTTGATGATTTTTTTTCGCAAGGGTGATTTTTTCAAGAGTGTTTTATAAGCTTTTACAGGACGTATGTTTGCAAACAGCCCCAATTCTTTTCGGAGTTTTAAAAGTCCTTGCTCTGGTCTGATTTTAGCCGAAGGATCGTTGTCGTATTTTGGGTCGCCAATCGCACCAAATAAAATGGCATCGTGTTTTTTGCATATTTGAAGAGTTGTCGCTGGCAAAGGATCGTTGTGATTGTCTATGGCAATCGCACCCACATCAGCATAAGTGTAACTAAATTTATGATTAAAATTTATGGCAATTGCGTTTAAAACTTTAACAGCTTGCTCGGTGACTTCGGGACCTATACCATCTCCAGGCAATACGGCAATTTTTAGATTCATAATTAATATTTTTTTAAATGCTCAAAGGCTTCAATTTTTTCTTTTTGGCTTATCAAATAATCAATATCATCATAACCATTGATAAGGCATGTTTTTTTGTAGGGATCAATGTCAAAGTTAGTACTTAAATTTATGCCATCAACCGATAGGCATTGCGTTTCTAAATTGACGGTTAAGCAGGTATTAGAATCCTTGTCAATGACATTAAAGAGCGCTTTGAGAAATGTTTCAGATACTTGAATGGGAAGCAAACCGTTGTTGAGGGCATTTCCTTTAAAAATATCTGCGAAAAAACTCGAAACAATCACTTTGAATCCGTAACCCACCAGCGCCCAGGCCGCGTGCTCGCGACTAGAGCCACAGCCAAAGTTATCTGCCGCAACAAGAATACTACCGCTATATTTTGGGTTGTTGAGTGGGAAATCAGGTTTTAAATTCTGGTCCTTATCGTAACGCCAGTCTCTAAAGACATTGTCTCCAAAGCCTTTTTTATCCGTGGCTTTTAAAAACCGTGCAGGAATGATTTGATCGGTATCCACATTGGCGACATTAAGTGGAATTGCTCGCGATTTAAGAGTTGAAAATTTTTCCATTACAGGGTATGTTGAGTGACATCAATAATTTTTCCTTCCACCGCGGTTGCTGCAGCGACCAGTGGGCTTGCTAAAATGGTTCTGGCACCAGGACCTTGGCGGCCTTCAAAATTTCTATTTGAGGTGGATACACAGTACTCCCCCTGAGGGATCTTATCATCGTTCATGGCTAGACAAGCTGAACATCCAGGTTGTCTCAATTCAAATCCAGCGGCTTCAAACACACTTTGTAGGCCTTCTGCTTTGATTTGCGCTTCTACTTGTCGGCTTCCTGGAACCAGCCAAGCAGTTACATTCTTGGCTTTTTGTTTGCCTTTAATGTAACTGGCAGCTACTCTGAAATCTTCAATTCTAGAATTGGTACAGCTGCCAATAAATACGAAGTTGATGGGTTTGTCTAATAAAGATTCTCCAGCATTAAAATCCATATATTCCAAAGATTTTTCAAAAGAGGAATCATTTTCTAAAGGGATAACATCAGATATTTTGATGCCCATGCCAGGATTGGTCCCGTAAGTAATCATGGGCGCAATATCTTCAGCATCAAAAGTATATTCCTTGTCAAATTTAGCCCCTTCGTCTGTTGGGAGTGTTTTCCAATATTCAATTTTTTTCTCAAACTCAGTACCCTTAGCCGCAAACTCGCGCCCCTTGATATAGTCAAAAGTAGTTTGATCTGGTGCAATCATACCGCCTCTAGCCCCCATTTCAATGCTCATGTTACATACGGTCATTCGACCTTCCATACTCATATTTTCAAAGACATCTCCTGCATATTCACAGAAATAACCTGTCCCTGAATTGGTGCCTAATTTTGAAATAATGTATAGGATAACATCTTTCGCTAAAACTCCTTTTTTGAGGCTGCCATTTACAGTAACGCGTAGACTTTTTGGTTTTTTTAGTAAAAGACATTGGCTTGCAAAGACCTGGGCGACTTGACTTGTCCCAATGCCAAAAGCGATCGCTCCAAAAGCACCGTGTGTTGAGGTATGACTGTCCCCGCACACCATGGTCATACCTGGCTGAGTGATCCCAAGTTCAGGTGCCATAACATGGACAATCCCATTGTACTTATGTCCGAGTTTATAGAGTGTAATATTGTTTTCTAAACAATTTTTTGAAAGTTGTTCTAGTTGATTACTAGACAACGCGTCTTTGACTGGTAGGTGTTGGTCTTTCGTTGGGGTATTGTGATCGGCTGTAGCGACAATTTGATGTGGTCTAAAAATCGGAATTCTTCTTCTCTTTAATTCGTTAAAAGCTTGAGGGCTTGTAACTTCATGAATAAGATGCTTGTCGATGTATAGGATTTGAGGTCCATTTTCAATAGCTTCCACAACATGCGCATCCCAAACTTTATCAAAAAGTGTCTTTTTCATAAATCAGCGGAGTTCATTGTAAATCGCACTAGACTCCATGATTTCGTGGATGTCATTGTCATTTATTTCTTTTTTTAAATCAGCAAATTTTAGAAAATCTTTGTAAACAACATCGAGCTGTAGTTTTGTGAGTTCATAACCGACATTTTTTGCCCTGTAGGCCAAGGCGGCGCGACCAGATCTAGCTGTCAGCACAATAGCCGATTCGGTAACACCAACATCTTTTGGGTCTATGATTTCATAGGTCTCTCTATTTTTTATGACGCCGTCTTGATGAATCCCTGAGCTGTGTGCAAATGCATTAGCACCGACGATGGCTTTGTTAGGCTGGGTATAAATTCCCATATGATCAGAAACCAACTGGCTGATGCCATAGAGCATGGAGGTATTAATATTGGTGTCTAATTTTAGATTTGGATGTTGCTTCATGATCATCACCACTTCCTCTAATGCGGTATTACCAGCACGTTCGCCAATACCATTGATGGTACATTCAATTTGGCCCGCTCCATTGATTGCACCTTCTATAGAGTTTGCTGTGGCTAACCCAAGATCGTTATGACAATGACAAGACAAAGTGGCTTTCTCAATTCCTCTCACGTTTTCTTTTAGGTATTTTATTTTGGCCCCGTACTCATGGGGAAGACAATAGCCTGTTGTGTCTGGAATATTTAGCACAGTGGCTCCAGCTTTTATAACAGCTTCACATACTTTTGCAAGGTATTCATTATCTGTTCGACCCGCGTCTTCGGCATAAAATTCTATGTCTTCAACAAATGATTTTGCGTAACGTACCGCAGCAGTAGCGCGCTCAATAATAGCATCTCGGTTGGAATTAAATTTAAATTTGATGTGCGAATCTGATGTTCCAATACCTGTATGAATTCTAGGAATCTTGGCATATTTTAAGGCTTCTGCAGCGATTTTAATATCGTTTTCAACGGAGCGGCTCAATCCGCAAACGGTTGCATGCTTTACAACCTTCGAAACGGCTTCAACTGAAGCAAAATCTCCTGGGCTTGATACAGGGAAGCCAGCTTCAATAATATCGACGCCCAACAGGTCTAATTGTTCTGCGATAACAATTTTTTGAGCTTTGTTGAGCTTGCATCCAGGAACCTGCTCTCCATCCCTTAAAGTTGTGTCAAATATTTGAACGTTTGTGGTGGCCATTTCTGTATAATATATTCTATATTGTATTGCATTACGAATTTAATTTTTTTTGAATTTTAAACCTAAATTATTTTCATAAATTTACGATGTTTAAGCACTGATGTTTTCTTGTAATAATATGATTATCAGTGTATTAAGCTTATTATTTAATTATGACTAAACTTACAAAAGACAATTTGTTTGTCTTGGTTAAATCATTGACCAAGTCCGAAAAGCGACAGTTTAAGCTTTATGTTGGTAGATTGGGTGTGAATGAAGATTCAAAATTTTTGTTGTTATTTAAGCTTTTGGAACGCCAAAAGGTATACGATGAAAAACTGATCCTAAAAGACGGATTCGTAAAAAAACAACAGCTTTCCAATTTAAAAGCCCATCTATACAAGCAGATACTGATAAGTTTAAAACTGAATCCTTCTCGTCAAAATTTAAGAATACAATTGAGAGAGCAATTGGATTTTGCGACTATTTTGTACCATAAAGGGCTCTACAAACAAAGTTTGAAAATACTGGATAAGGCCAAGACTTTGGCGATTAAAAATCAAGAAAAAAATATTGCTTACGAGATTGTTGAGCTTGAAAAAGTTATTGAATCTCAATACATCACAAGAAGTCTTAGTAATAGAGCTGATGCATTAACAATTCAAGCCAAAGAGTTGAGCCATCAAAATGTTATTGCCAGCAAGTTATCTAATTTGTCACTGCAATTGTATGGTTTATTTTTAAAAACAGGCTATGTAAAAAACAATGCAGAGTTTCAGAAAGTGACTGATTATTTTGATAAAAGAATGCCAAAATTTAAAATTGAAACATTGGGTTTCAGAGAAAAGCTTTGGCTTTATAAATCTCATCTTTGGTACAGTTTTTTAATTCAAGATTTCAAGTCTTGTTATAAATATTCGCGAAAATGGGTGGACTTATTTTATGATAATAAAGCCATGATTTCTCTTAATCCTGTATTTTTCTTAAGGGGATACCAATATCTTTTAGAGGCCTTATTTTTCATAAAGCACCATCAAAAATTTAAAAATGTTTTGAGTGATTTTGAACAAATTACTCAAAAATCATGGTTCCCTCACGACGATAATATAGACGGCCTGGTGTTTCTTTACTTGTATTCCAATAAGATTAATTTACATTTTATGGAAGGCACTTTCAAAGAGGGACTTCCTTTGGTTGATGAGGTGCTCGAAGGTTTGAAGAAACACGCCAATCAAATAGATGAACATCATGTCATGGTATTTTACTATAAAATAGCCAGCTTGTACTTTGGCACTGGGGATTATGAAAATGCCATTGTTTATGTCTCTAAAATAATTAACAATAAGTCCCTTCAGATGAGGGAAGATCTGTTATGCTTTTCACGAATTTTAAATTTAGTGGCCCATTATGAGGCTGGTCTTGACTATCAACTCGATCGTCTTATCAAAAACACCTATAAGTTTTTGATTAAAATGGAAGATTTATATGCAGTTCAAAAAGAAATGGTTTCTTTTTTAAAGAGTTTGGGGGATATCTATCCAAACGAATTAAAAGCCGCTTTTAAGCGCTTGCATCAAAAGCTTTTAACTTACGAGGACCACCCTTATGAAAGGCGCGCATTCTTGTACCTTGATATAATTTCGTGGCTGGAAAGCAAAATAGAAAATAAATCTACGGCAGACATAATTAAAGAAAAATTTACTAAAATCAATATTAATAATTAAAATAACCAGAAAAAAATTTGGTTATTTGATTTTTATGTTTGAATATTTGCATATAGAAAGTTCAAAAACTTATTGAATTGTTATCAAGAAAGGTTGAGGGATTAGACCCATTGACGCCTTAGCAACCCTCTAATCGATTTAGAGTAGGTGCTAAATTCTACTTTTTGTGGTTCATAATTAGATAGATAACCAGTGCTAATTTCTGTAAAATTAAGGTGCCATCTTCATAACATTTTTCTTTAAGATTCATCAAAACTGATGACTTTTACTTTTGCTTTAATTTATTACTAACTCAAAAACTGAAAAATGAGTAATCAAAAATTTGCAACAAACGCATTACACGCGGGTCACGACACCTCACAAACCTCTGGCACGAGAGCCGTACCTATTTACCAATCCACAGCCTATGTCTTCAACAATTCTGACCATGCCGCAAATTTATTTGCATTGGCAGAGCCAGGTAATATTTACACTAGAATCAACAATCCAACAAATGATATTTTGGAGCAGCGTCTGGCCGCTTTGGAAGGTGGAATTGCAGCGGTTGTCACAGCTTCCGGCACCTCTGCTATTGCGACGACCTTGTTAACGCTTTTAAAAGCTGGAGATCATATTGTTGCTTCCAGTAGTTTGTATGGGGGCACCTACAATTTATTGAGCGTTACCTTACCAAGACATGGAATCACAACTACTTTTGTGGATCCATCAGATGCCGAAAATTTCAAATCTGCAGTTCAAGAAAACACCCGAACATTTTTTATTGAATCTCTAGGAAATCCAAAATTGGATGTCTTAGACATCGAAGCCATCTCTAACCAGGCAAAAGCTTTCAAAGTTCCATTAATAGTGGACAATACTGTTGCCACGCCTTGTTTATTAAATCCAATTGAATACGGCGCCAATATTGTCATTCATTCTCTTACAAAATATATCAATGGTAATGGTACAGCCCTTGGAGGTGCCATTATTGATGCGGGAACTTTTGATTGGGCCAATGGAAAATTCCCAGAATTTACGGAACCCTCCCCTGGATATCACGGCTTGGTTTACAGCGAAGTTCTAGAAGCGGCCGCATTCATAGCTAAAATTAGAATAGAAGGATTGCGAGATTATGGCGCTGCACTCAGTCCATTTAATGCATTTCAAATCATACAAGGATTGGAAACATTGGAAGTTAGAATTCAAAAGCACAGCGAAAATGCATTGCTATTAGCAAAGTGGTTACAAAAACAGGATTTGGTTGCTTGGGTGAATTACCCAGGTTTAGAAAGCAGTGCTTACAAGTCATTAGCCGCGCGTTACTTACCCAAAGGTCAGAGTGGTCTTGTTACTTTTGGGGTTCATGGTGGATATGATGCTGCTAAAAAAATTGCAGATACCACAAAACTATTTTCTTTATTGGCAAACATCGGAGACACAAAATCTTTAATCATTCATCCTGCGAGTACCACCCATCAACAATTAAATGATGCCGCCCAAGTCTCTACAGGAGTTACTAAAGACCTCATTCGCTTGTCAGTTGGACTGGAAAATATCGATGATCTCAAAGCAGATTTGGAAGCGGCTTTTAGTGCAGTAAGTGCACAACTTCCTTGTGATTCCTAACAAATAAAGTATTGAAGGTATTAAAATACATAAACCTACCTGAGCACACCTTAATTTCTGGTCAGAAACACGCCACACAGTTGTCTTATCAGTTGTTTGGGTGTGCTTTAAATACAGCCCCAATTGTTTTGGTAAACCACGCTTTAACAGGCAATTCAAATGTATGCGGTGAAACCGGGTGGTGGCGTTCACTAATAGGGCCTGATAAAACAATTGATACACTGCGTTATACCGTTTTGGCCTTTAATATTCCTGGAAACGGTCACGATGGAAACCCCGATAATTTAATAGAAAATTACAAAGATTTTGTAGCTAGAGATATTGCCCAAATGTTCATTTCAGGAATTAAGTTTTTGAAAATAAATCAATTATATGCCATTATTGGAGGCTCCTTAGGTGG
>PAQB01000011.1 GCA_002709185.1 Flavobacteriaceae bacterium | reverse complement strand
GTTCCAACCCGAATACCTGAAGTCACAAATGGACTTTGGGTGTCAAAAGGTACCATGTTTTTATTGGCCGTGATGTCTGCTTTGACAAGTGCCTGCTCGGCGTCTTTACCTGTAATATTTTTATTGCGCAAATCAATAAGCATCATGTGGTTATCTGTTCCACCTGAAATCAAATCATAACCCCGTTTCACAAACGCTTTTGCCATGGCGTCTGCGTTCTTTTTGACTTGTAGGATATAATGCATGAAATCATCTGTCAGTGCTTCTCCAAATGCAATAGCTTTCCCAGCAATTACATGTTCTAAAGGGCCCCCTTGATTTCCTGGAAAAATGGCAGAATCTAAAAGGGATGACATCATTTTAGGTTTTCCAGATTTAAAAGTCAGACCAAATGGATTTTCAAAATCTTTACCCATCATGATAAGACCACCTCGAGGGCCACGCAGGGTTTTGTGCGTGGTCGTCGTGACCACATGACAATGTGGAAGTGGATCGTTTAAAATCCCCTTTGAAATTAATCCTGAAGGATGTGAAATATCGCCTAAAAGAAGAGCACCAACACTATCAGCAATTTCTCTAAAACGCTTATAATCAATATCTCTGGAATAAGCCGAAGCCCCAGCAATGATCATCTTGGGCTGTTCTGCCGTTGCAATGGCTTGAATTTTATCATAATCAAGCATTCCGGTTTCTTTTTCAACACCATAGAACACAGGGTTGTATAAACGCCCAGAAAAATTGACTGGAGAGCCGTGAGTGAGGTGCCCACCATGAGCCAAATCAAAACCTAATATTTTATCGCCCAACTTTAAACAAGCATGAAAAACTGCAGTGTTGGCTTGACTGCCGGAATGCGGTTGCACATTGGCCCAAGCCGCTCCAAAAAGAGTTTTGGCGCGGTCGATCGCTAATTGTTCCACTTGGTCCACTACTTCGCAGCCGCCGTAATACCGTTTGCCAGGATAACCTTCTGCGTATTTATTTGTCAAAACGGATCCCGTAGCCTCCATGACTTGTTCACTTGTAAAGTTCTCAGAAGCAATGAGTTCAATACCGTTGAGTTGACGGTTTTTTTCGGCTTGTATGAGTTCAAAAATTTCTTCGTCGCGTTGCATAGGTTTGAGTTATAGATTACACTATGCAAAAATAAGTATAACATCACTCATATACATTAAAAAACATATATTTGAATAAAGATTTATTAAAAATTAATTAACATTCATTGCCATGCCAAATTATGCTAACAACCCAGATCGTGCAACTTGGCTACACGTCGACCTCAACTCCGATTTTCCAATTCAAAACATTCCATTTGGTGTCTTTTTAACAAATGATGATGTCATTACCATTGGCACGCGAATCGGTGACACTGCCATTGACCTTGCAGCGCTACACCAATTGGGTTATTTTGATGGAATTCCATTAACCCAAGATATTTTTCTTCAGGACACTTTAAATGACTTTATCGCTGAGGGCCGTCAAACATGGCGTGCAGTCAGAAATAGAATTGCAGAACTATTTGACGCCAACAATCCAAGCCTCAAATCAAATTCCAAACACAAGAATACCATCCTTTTTAAATTGGATGAAATTGAAATGAAATTGCCGGTTCAAATTGGTGATTACACAGATTTTTATGCCAGTAAGGAACATGCTACCAATGTAGGAACCATGTTTCGCGGTAAGGAGAACGCATTGATGCCAAATTGGCTGCATTTACCTGTTGGCTACCACGGGCGTAGTTCTTCTATAATTCCCTCTAACACACCCATCAGACGTCCTAAAGGACAAACCCTTCCGCCGGCTTCTGAAACGCCTGTTTTTGGACCTAGTAAAGCGGTTGATTTTGAGCTAGAAATGGCTTTTATCACAACGGATGCTAATGAACTTGGAGAGGCCATTTCTATTGAGAATGCCGAATCTTATATTTTTGGCTTACTGCTTTTTAACGATTGGAGCGCGCGTGATATTCAACGTTGGGAATATGTACCATTAGGACCATTTCTTGGAAAAAACTTTGCGTCTTCAGTATCGCCTTGGATTGTAACCTTAGATGCTTTAGAACCTTTTAGAGTCGCCTCCCCAAAACAATCCCCAGAACCACTGCCCTACCTACAGTTCAAAGGCCTTAAAAGCTTTGACATTCATCTAGAAGTTGCCATTCAGCCTGAAGACTCCAAAGAAACTGTTGTCACCCGATCAAATTTCAAATACATGTATTGGAACATGGCCCAACAATTGGCACATCATTCGGTCAATGGTTGTCCCATCAATGCTGGGGATATGATGGGTAGTGGTACCATTTCTGGTCCGACAACTGATTCTTATGGCTCTATGTTAGAGTTGGCATGGAAAGGGGAAAGACCTGTTAAATTAGAGAATGGATTAGAACGTGTCTATATTGAAGACAATGACACTGTTGTATTGCGCGGCTACTGTAAAAACAAGAACTTAAGAATTGGATTTGGAGAGGTGCGTACAAAACTATTAGCTTCAAAATAATTTCTCGTGTAGCTTTTTTAACTCATTGAATTAATCTTAAAATTTGAACTAATTTTTGATTAAATTTTAAGAGATTCACCTCATAGGTCAATAATTCGTAATTTTTCGAATTTTGTTATTTTTAATGCACTAAAAACAATAGCTTTGAAATTAATTTTTTTGGGTTATGCATTTACGCAACGAGATATCATCAAACAACACCTTTAATTCCTTCTTCTTCGTTGGTATTATAGCCTCTATGACTATCACCACTATCACCACTATCATCACCCCTTTGGGGTGCTTTATATCATAGTTTTCGCCATGTTTAAAAGTTGTTTTAACAACACTTATATCTAAATCAATTAATTAATAATGAAAGTTTTAAAATTTGGAGGCACTTCGGTCGGTTCCTCAGAAAATATCCAAAGAGTTGCGAAAATTGTCAAAACCAAAGCTGAAAATACTGCTATTGTAGTTGTGGTTTCTGCGGTCGGTGGCATTACAGATAAACTCATGGCCGCATCCAAAAAAGCCATTCAAGGAAACTTGGACTACAAGACTGATTTTAATCAAATTAAAAAACAGCACATTGATATCATTGAGGGCTTGCTTTCCGGAGCTTCATTAGAAGAGACAAAAGATTTAGTTTTGGAAAAATTATCTGAACTTGAAAAATTATTAGATGGAATTTATTTAATCAATGAATTATCTATTCAAACTACCGATAAGCTTTTGAGTTTTGGAGAATTGATTTCTTCGTTGATAATTTTTGAATATATGCAGCAACAGGGCTTAAATGTACAACTTAAAAACAGCCAAAATTTAATCGTCACTGATTCAAGTTTTACAAATGCGTTAGTTCAATTTGAAGAAACCAATGACAACATTCGAACTTATTTCGAAAATAACTCAAAAATGATTACCATATTACCTGGGTTTATATCGAAATCCGAATTGGACGAAATCACAACCCTTGGCCGTGGTGGTTCAGATTACACAGCTGCTATTGTTGCAGCTGCACTACAAGTTGATGCTTTAGAAATATGGACTGATGTCAGTGGGATGTACACCACCAATCCCAAACTGGTCAAACAGGCCAAACCCATCGCAAAACTATCCTATTTAGAAGCCATAGAGTTGTCACATTTTGGTGCAAAGGTACTGTACCCGCCGACGGTATTGCCTGTATTGACCAAAAACATTCCCATTCTTATAAAAAACACCTTAGCACCTGAAGAGTCGGGTACACTTATAACACAAAACGTTAACAACGGTTCCAACAATCCAATCAAAGGCATAAGTAATGTCAATGACATCTCCTTGCTGACCCTGCAGGGTAATGGAATGGTAGGTATTCCTGGGTTTTCAAAACGCTTATTTGAAACCCTTGCCAATGAAAAAATTAACATCATTATCACAACACAAGCCTCTTCTGAACACTCCATTTGCGTTGGTGTATCCGAGAATGATGCAGTTCGCGCAAAGCAAAGCATTGATAAAGAATTTGAAAATGAAATTTCACTTTTAAAAATTGACCCTATTGTTTCAGAGTCTCAGCTATCAATTGTGGCCGTTATAGGAGATAAAATGAAAAACCATCAGGGTATCAGCGGAAAAATGTTCAGTACCTTGGGGAAAAACAATGTTAATATTCGCGCCATTGCTCAAGGGGCTTCAGAAAGAAATATTACAGCTGTTATTTCTAAAAATGATGTTAAAAAAGCGCTCAACTGCCTCCACGAATCGTTTTTTGAGGTTGAGACAAAACATTTAAACTTATTTATTGCTGGAGTTGGAAATGTTGGTAGCACTTTGCTTAGCCAAATACAACAACAGCAAGATTACGTAAAAACTAATCTTAAATTAAAGCTTAAAGTTGTTGGGATTTGTAATTCTAAAAAAATGACATTTGACTCAGACGGTGTTGATTTGGATTCTTGGTACAGTAAACTTGAATCCGGCGCCTCTGTTTCTCCATTAGAATTTTTTGAATGTGCAAAACAAATGAATCTTAGAAATTCTGTTTTTGTAGACGTTACCGCCAATGCAAGCATTGCCGATACTTATGCACATTATTTAAGAGAAAGTATTGCTGTAATTGCCTGTAATAAAATAGCCTGTTCAGGTGCCCTTGACTACTACCAAGAATTAAAGCAATTGTCTATTAAGTATAATGCGCCATTCTTGTTTGAAACGAATGTTGGGGCTGGACTTCCAGTAATCGATACGTTAAATAATTTAGTGGCTTCTGGAGATCAAATACAAGCAATTTATGCTGTTTTATCCGGAAGTTTAAATTTTATTTTCAATAATTACAATGGAGATAAAAAATTTGCAAACATTGTAAAACAAGCGCAGTTAGAAGGTTATACAGAACCCGATCCACGGATCGATTTAAGTGGTGTAGATGTGGCAAGAAAACTATTAATCTTGGCTAGAGAATCTGGGTTTTCCATTGATATGGAAGCCATTGAAAACAGCTCCTTTCTACCCAATGGTGCAATGGAGGCTAACAGTGTAAAAGAATTTTATACATTTATAGAATCGCAAGAAAGTGTTTTCAAAGCAATTTATGAGGCTGCCAAAAACAAAAATGCGCAGTTAAAATATGTAGCGGAATTCAAAGACGGTAAAGCCAAAGTTGGATTGCAGTCCATTGAAGAAGGGCATCCGTTTTTTAACCTTGAAGGTAAAGATAATATTGTCATGTTTTATACCAATCGTTATACGGACCAGCCTTTAATCGTCAAGGGGGCTGGTGCTGGCGCAGAAGTAACTGCTTCGGGACTATTTGCCGATATCATTAGAGCATCAACTATTTAAACATGGATTCAATCAAAATTTTCTCACCTGCTACAGTGGCCAATGTTGGATGTGGCTTTGATGTCTTGGGGTTATGTTTAGACAAGGTTGGGGACCAAATGGTTATCAGGAAAACTCAACGAAAGGGCATTTTTATCACCAAAATTGAAGGTTTTGAATTGCCTTATGCTGTCCATGAAAATGTGGCCGGTGTATCCGCTCTAGCCATGTACAATGAATTGAATGTTGACTTTGGATTTGAAATTGAAATCTATAAACAGATAAAACCTGGTAGTGGGATTGGAAGCAGCGCTGCTAGTGCAGCAGGAAGTGTTTTTGGAATGAATTATTTATTGGACAATGCATTTGATAAAATTGACCTCATAAAATTTGCAATGAACGGCGAAGCCGTAGCAAGTAAAAGTGAACATGCAGATAACATTGCACCAGCCATTTTGGGCGGTTTTACGCTTGTCAAACAAAACAATCCCTTGGAGGTAATTCAACTGCCTACCCCTAAGGCTTTACATGCGGTCATTGTACATCCACAAATTGAAATTAAAACTGCTGATTCAAGAGCAGTATTACCCAAAACTGTAGCACTTTCAGACGCCATAACACAATGGTCTAATGTGGGGAGTTTGGTACATGCACTGCACACATCCGATTACAATCTAATAGGTAAATCCCTAAAAGATGTTGTCATTGAGCCCCATCGAAGCAAACTGATACCAAAATTTAACAGCCTTAGGAAAATAAGTTTAGAAAGTGGTGCTTTGGGATGCTCAATTTCTGGTTCTGGTCCATCTCTGTTTAGTTTGTGCGAGGGATTAGAAAATGCTAGAAAAGTTGAAGCCAATCAACGCCGTTTTATGACCAACATCGGCATTCCTTTTGAAACCCACATATCAAAAATTAATACAGAAGGCATTAAAATTTTGTCCTAAAAAATCATGCAATACTACAGTCTAAATAATAAAGCACCTAAGGCCTCATTTGAAACTGCGGTTAGAAAAGGGTTGGCACCAGACAAAGGACTTTATTTCCCTGAAAAAATAACGCCTTTAGATTCATCTTTTTTTGAAAATTTGGAACAATTTTCTAATTCGGAAATTGCTTTTCAAGCCATAAAACAATTCGTTGGCTCAGAAATCCCTGAATCAGAGTTAAAAAATATAGTCAAAGAAACACTAAACTTTGAATTTCCTATTGTTGCTATTGAAAATCACATTTCAACACTCGAACTTTTTCATGGACCTACAATGGCGTTTAAAGATGTTGGCGCCCGATTTATGGCACGTTGTCTTGAATATTTTAATAAAGATAATGATAAAGAAGTAACCGTATTAGTAGCAACCTCTGGTGATACTGGAGGGGCCGTTGCAAACGGGTTTCTTGGTGTGAAAGGGGTAAAAGTTGTTATTTTATACCCTAGTGGGAAAGTCAGTAACGTACAAGAACAACAACTTACAACGCTAGGACAAAACATTACAGCCTTTGAAGTTGAAGGCACATTTGACGATTGCCAGGATATGGTTAAAAAAGCTTTTTTAGATAAAGATTTGACCACAAAAAAAGAATTAACTTCTGCGAATTCCATCAATGTCGCACGTTGGTTGCCACAGATGTTCTACTTTATGTTTGCCTATAAACAACTCAAACAACACAACAAACCCTTAGTGTTTTCGGTTCCTAGCGGGAACTTCGGAAATATTTGTGCTGGAATGGTGGCACAGAAATTGGGATTTCCGTTTCCCCATTTTATTGCTTCAAACAATGAAAATGATGTCGTTACACGCTATTTATCTTCAAAAGAATATATGCCCTTGGCCACGGTTCAAACGATTAGCAATGCCATGGATGTTGGCAACCCAAGTAATTTCGTGAGGATCCAAGCCTTGTACAACAATTTTGAGACATTAAAGTCTAACTTATCCGGTTATCGTTTTTCTGATGAGGAAACTCGCGATGCCATTGATTCCATTTATAAATCTTCAGGTTACATTGCAGACCCACATGGCGCAGTTGGCTATTTGGGCTGCAAAAATTATTCGAAAGAAAATCCAAAAGTACACAGCGTATTTTTAGAAACTGCGCATCCGACAAAATTTTTAGATGTTGTACAACCCCTTGTTACAGAGGATATTGAGTTTCCACCTCAAATCAAAGCAGTCATGGGGCGCCCAAAAAAAGCAATATCCATAGCAAATTACGCTGATTTCAAAGCAAATTTATCAGTCTTATGAGTATCAAATAGATTGTAAAATTACTTAAATTAGCAATCTATATTTACACTCATGAAACAAACTGCCCTTTACGAAATACACAAGGCTTTAGGCGCCAAAATGGTTCCTTTTGCTGGTTATGAAATGCCCGTTCAATACGAAGGTGTTAATGCAGAACATATTACTGTTAGAAATTCAGTAGGTGTTTTTGACGTCTCACACATGGGAGAGTTTTTAATTAAAGGTCCAAACGCTTTAAACTTAGTGCAATCGGTATGCTCCAACGATGCTGCGCATTTGGCAATTGGACAAGCACAGTACAGTTGTCTTCCCAATTCGAATGGTGGCATTGTCGACGATTTAATTGTTTACAGACTTAAAGAACTGGCTTTTCTCCTTGTAGTCAATGCGAGTAATATCGAAAAAGATTGGAATTGGATACAATCTAAAAATTCTGAAAATGTAAAAATGAAAAACCTAAGTGATGACTATTCGCTTTTGGCCATCCAAGGCCCAGCAGCCGTTGAGGCCATGCAGCCACTCTCTAGTTTTGATTTAGGTGCTATAAAATTCTATCACTTTAAAGAAGGTGATTTTGCAGGTATCGATGGCGTTATCATCTCTGCAACAGGTTATACCGGCAGTGGTGGATTTGAAATATATTGTAAGAATAAAGATGTAAAACACATTTGGAATTCGATTTTTGAAGCGGGGAATTCATTCGGAATCAAACCCATTGGATTGGCTGCACGCGACACTTTGCGCCTTGAAATGGGTTATTGCTTGTATGGAAATGACATTGACGACAACACCTCCCCCATTGAAGCTGGTTTGGGCTGGATTACAAAATTCTCAAAAACCTTTACAAATTCCGACAACCTTCAAAAAGAATCCAAAGAAGGTGTTAAACACAAATTAATCGGATTTGAACTTCTCGAACGCGGCATTCCGAGAAAAGGTTATGAAATCGTTGGTGCCGACGGATTGACAATAGGAGAAGTAACTTCTGGAACCATGTCCCCTTCTCTAGGAAAAGGAATTGGCATGGGCTATGTAAAAACTAATTATACTGCGGTTGGAACGCCAATTGGTATTAAAATAAGGAAAAATATTGTTACAGCCGCTGTTGTTAAAACCCCTTTTTATAAACCCTAAATTGAGGAAATGAAAGCTAAAAAACAACGTATTCTGATATTGGGTGCTAGTGGATTTTTAGGCCATTCCATTTATAAAGAATTAGCCCCGTATTATAAAACATTCGGAACCTATCATAAAGATAGCAATAACTTTAAATCCAATAAACATTTCTACAAATATAGCCTTGAATCGGATGATGTCGTTAATCTTATTGAATCTCTAAAACCGTCCCTTATAATTTCAGCGCTCAAAGGGCCATTTCCAGCACAAGTCACAGCCCATCGTCATATTTATGAACATTTAAAAGATCAATCAAAAATCAAAATTTTATTTTTGTCTTCCGCCAATGTTTTTGATGCTTATAGTAAGTATCCGAGTTATGAAAATGATACAAGGCTTAGCAATAGCATTTATGGACATCTTAAAATTCGAATTGAACACCAACTTCAGAAACTGCCAAAACAACAATGGGCCATACTTAGACTTCCCATGGTATTTGGATTAAAATCACATCGTATTCAGGAAATTAAACAACTGCATCAATTAGAGGCCGCTATTGAACTGTTTCCCAACCTTGTCATGAATGTATGCTCTGCAGATAGAATGACCCGACAGTTGCATTATATTATAAACAGAAATAAGAATGGGATTTTTCACTGCGGTAGTACCGACTTGGTGCACCACGAAGATTTTATTAAAGATTTAACCGGATCTTTGGGAATTAAAACCGCTAAATATAAATTCGTTTACACCACGAATAATGAACGCTACCTAGCCGTATTACCAAAATACAATGCATTACCAAAGTATTTGCAGTTTAAATGCCAAGATGTCTTGAACGAGCTTTTTAAAACCCCTTAATAATTTATAAATTTGTAACTCAGTAAATAACAAATATGGGAAGAGCATTTGAATTCAGAAAAGCTAGAAAAATGAAACGTTGGTCGGCAATGAGCAAGGCATTTACTCGGATTGGCAAAGACATTGTCATGGCCGTTAAAGAAGGTGGTGGTGATCCTGAGAACAATTCGAGATTGCGTGCTGTCATTCAAAATGCCAAATCCGTAAACATGCCGAAAGATAATATCGAACGTGCAATTAAAAGAGCTAGCGATAAGAGTCAAGGCGATTTTAAGGAAGTTTTATTTGAAGGCTATGGACCCCATGGGATTGCGATTTTGGTAGAAACTGCTACTGACAACAACACCAGAACAGTTGCAAATATTCGCAGTTATTTTAACAAATGTGACGGAAATTTAGGGACTTCAGGTTCGGTTGTTTTTATGTTTGATCACAGTTGTAATTTTAGAATCAATGCGGAGGGATTAGACCCAGAAGAGATTGAATTGGAATTCATCGATTATGGTGCTGAAGAAGTGTTTTTGGATGAGGATGGTATGTTGATTTATGCCCCATTTGAATCTTTTGGCGCTATTCAATCGGAGCTAGAAGCCCGAGGCATCGAAATTTTATCCTCAGGTTTTGAACGCATTCCTCAAACTACAAAAGCATTGACGGAAGCGCAAATGGCAGATGTCGAAAAATTATTAGAAAAAATTGAAGCCGACGATGATGTTCAAAACGTTTACCACTCTATGGTAGAAGCTTAAGAATATTCGGGAATTTTTCCCACAACTCCCTCAAAAAAAGAACGCATAAACTTAAAATCCGATTTGATATCATCTGTCGGGTAGAATGGTTTTGAAAATCTATTTTCTTTATTTTTAAAATCTAATGTAAACATCACGATGGGCACATTTGCTTTTTTAGCAATATAGTAGAACCCTGTTTTCCATTGCTCAACTTTCTTTCGAGTGCCTTCCGGCGCAATGGCCATTCTAAATACGTCGCGATTTTCAAAAAGTCTGGCAATGGCATCTACTTGTCTTTCATTACCTTTTCGGGTTACAGCAGCCCCACCTAAAGCCCTAAACATCCAACCCGTCAGTGGATTGAAAAGGGATTTCTTTGCGATAAAATTCGCTTTAACGCCAATAACTGAGCGTAATAATACGCCAATATAAAAGTCATGCCAACTGGTATGGGGAACCGCAATGATGACCGCTTTTTTGACACTGTGAAAATCATTAAACCCTGTGACTTTCCAACCTAATATTTTACGGTATATAAATTTTGAAAACATCAGGTCATTACATTTTTTTATATAAGGCTTTAAGCATTGATTTGTCAATTGTTTTTTTCCAGTTCTTACCAATGGCATTAGCCCACAAAGGCTCGAGCTGTAATGCAATTTCAATCATTCTATCAAGCTGAACTTCACTTAAGTTTTTACAAATACCCATTGGAAGAACGATTTTATGTTTGGTCATCATTGCTCTAAAAATCGGTACGTCTTTTGGATAAAATCCCTCCAACTGGTTGAAAACAATACAATTACCGATGCCGTGTCTAACTCCTAAAACAAACGATAAACCATAACTGAGCGC
Source organism: Flavobacteriaceae bacterium (assembly GCA_002709185.1). The sequence continues at coordinate 27,720 of PAQB01000011.1, read as the reverse complement.
ATGGGCCACCCCTACTTGTGAATAAGCAATACTCATCCCACCATGCCAAGACGCCATCATTAGTTTGTTTTGCATGTCGTGCTCTTCGAGGTCTCCTAGAAAGACTTCTTTGCAAAGTGCATAGGCCATGTCACCATAACTTTTACTAAAGTCATTGATGAAATGTCCGTTAAGAGATTCTACACAATGTATAAAACAATCCATACCAGTATAAAACCATTGGTTTTTTAAAACACCTTCTGTAAGTTCGGGGTCCAAGATGACTTGGTCAAAGGGGGTGAAATCACTATTGATTCCCAACTTCATTTTGGAGCCATTTAAAACAGTTGTTCTTGACACTTCTGCACCAGTGCCAGAAATGGTGGGAATCCCAACATGAAATACAGCAGGATTTTTAATTAAATCCCAACCCTGGTAATCTTCACTAGAGCCAACGTTAGTAAGCATCAAAGCGACTGCTTTGGCCAGGTCCATGACAGAGCCTCCGCCAATTCCTATAATCCCAGAAGGAACAGATTTGGTGTTTAGAATGATTTCTTCAACCATCGCGTCAACTTGAGATGTTTTGGGTTCTTGCGCTGTTGAAATAAAAATAATATAGTCGTAATAGGCTAAGGAAATTTTTGAGAGTATATTTTCATTTTCCTTGAAAACATCGTCAATTAAATAGATAAATGGCGCCAACTCATTTTGACGTTTAGGAGCAATAATTTCATCAATTTGACTGAAACTACCACGTCCAAAGACGACATTTGAAACCATGGGGAAATTTTTAAAATTCATATGTGGTTTGGGTTGTATTTCATTTTGAAGTCCAAATTTTTTGCGCTTTCAACAAATCTTCAGGTGTGTCGATCTCTACGCCTTCAATAAAAGATTCTACCATTTTAATTTTCTTTCCATGCTCCAAATAGCGAATGCATTCAATTTTTTCACTGGCTTCAAGGCCTAAAACCGGTAACTTCGTGAATTCTAAAAGCGAGGCTTTACGAAAAGCGTAAACCCCTTTGTGTTTGAAATATTGTACATCAGCTGAATCAAGTCTTGGGTGTGGAATGACACTTCTTGAAAAATAAAGCGCAAAATTATTAGCATCAGTAATCACTTTCACACAATTAGGATTTTCGATTTCAGATTTGACATCAATTTTAACCATTAATGACGCCAAGTCAGTTTGTTTTTGGAAATCGGATTTAAAAACGTCAATTAATTTTTCTAGACTTTCTTTTTCGGTAAAGGGTTCATCCCCTTGTACATTAATGACAATGTCACAATTTATGTTCGCAACAGCTTCTGCAATGCGGTCACTTCCAGATTCGTGTTCCTTTTGACTCATGATGACATGGCCGCCAATAGATTGGATTTCGTTGAAAATATCACCACTGTCCGTAACCACATAAACAGCGTCAAACAAACCCGTATTTAGAGTGGCCTGATAAGTTCTTGCAATCACAGTCATACCTCCTAAGTCTTTCATCAACTTTCCAGGAAATCGGCTGGCACTGTAGCGTGCAGGAATCATTGCAATAATTATCATTAAATTCAATTTAACGATAAAAATACATTTTTTTTTTGAGCCATAAATTAAAGAAGTGTTAATTGCTTAGGATTCAAAAAATTGATCACTAAAACCGATAAGAAATAGTTTTTCTTTGGCTCTCGTAACTGCGGTGTAAAGCCATCTCAAATAATCCATGTCAATCCCATTAGGCAAATAAGGCTGCTCTACAAATACTGTGTTCCATTGCCCCCCCTGTGATTTATGACAGGTCATGGCATAGGAAAATTTTACCTGAAGTGAATTGAGGTATTTATTTTTCTTAACGCCTAAAAACTTTTTGTAGCCGGAAGTTTCATTTTCAAAGTCTTTTAGGACCTCTTGATACAATGCATTGGCATCCTCATAAGGCAGAGAGGGGGTTTCCAATCCAATAGTGTCCAACATCAAAACTGTTTCAAAAGGTTTCATTTTGGGGTAATCCACCAATCTTATTTTTACTTCTGCAAAACGAAAACCATAAAGTGCTTTTATGCTAAAAACTTCCAAAACTTCAATGATATCCCCGTTGGCAATAAACCCAGCCTCACTGCTTGGCTTGAGCCAAAAGTAATTATTTCTAACAATCATTAAAAAATCACCCGCAGTCAATTCGTGTTCATTGAATAAGATGCGTGAACGAATTTGCTGATTATACAGATTGGCACGTTTATTAGATCGTACAATTAGGGCTGTTTCTTCGTTTCCAAGTTGAGAATAAGATTCGTTTATGGCATCCATAATATCGTGGCCGTCAACAAGCCGTATGATATCACTAAACCCATCTAATTTAAATTCGAAACTTTCAAAGAATTGGTTTGAGATACATTCTCGAAGTTCTGTCGCATTGTAAAGGATACCAGAATCAAGATCTTGACGCACCACTTCATCTAATTCAATAGAAGTGACATTTTTATTATAGTTCAGTTCAAGTTTATTAGCATTAAGTGCAGGACTTAATTCAATATTGATTGGAGGTAACTGTGCAGTATCGCCAATAAGCAACAATCTACATTGATGACCAGAATATACAAATTGAATCAAATCATCCAATAAAGCACCACTTCCAAAAAGGCGTGATTGGCTAGAAACATCTGATATCATTGAAGCTTCATCAATGATAAAAAGTGTATTTTTATACTTATTGGGGCCTAAAATGAAGCTCATTTTTCCATTTTTATCAGCCCTTGGCACATAAATCTTTTTGTGAATGGTGAAAGCTTCTTTGGCAGCATAACTTGATATTACTTTAGCAGCACGCCCTGTGGGTGCCAACATAATTACTTTTCTCTTTACTTTCCATAAATTTTGTACAAGCGTTCCAATAATGGTGGTTTTACCAGTCCCAGCATAACCCTTCAAAAGAAAGATGTCTTCTTTTGTAGACTCAAAGATATAGGCCGATAATCGCTGAAGACTAAGGGATTGCTTGGCCGTTGGTATGAACGGAAAACCCGATTTTAATAATTGATAAAATTCAGATGCGGTCATTGAATTAAAAAGCTGAAAATAGTTCAACCAAAGATAAGAATGATTTTTGGCCGCATTCACTTTATTGAATAAAAAAAAATTGTAGATTTGTCCTTATTGATATTTCTTAATACAAAACTATGGCCATCTTCTCTATTATTGCTGTTATTATTCTAACAATACTAATTGTTTGGTTGATTGATAAATACATTCCAAAAAAATTCAAATCTGCCATTCTTGTTGGTTTGTGGTCAATCATAATTCTTTTGGCTTACATAACTTTTATGTCAATATATGGAGAAATTCAATTCAATAAAGAAAAGGAAAAACGCTATAAAATTGTCATTGAGAATCTCAAAGACATACGAGATTCGCAACTGGCTCACAAAACCGTAACTGGAAAATTCCAAAACAATTGGGATTCTTTAGTCAAATTTATTGAAAATGAAAAATTTACCATCACACAAAGAAGAGATTCTACAATCATTGATAAAGTATTAACAAAACGCTACGGAGTTGACACCACCAAAGATATTGTTATCATTGACACTCTGGGTTTTGTCCCGGTTCTTGATTCGCTATTTGGAATTGATCCACGCTATAAAACCATGATGAATGTTCCTGTTGGGAAACCCGATCAGATATTCAAATTAGAAACTGGATATGTGCCTCAAAATGGACTAAATATTCCCGTATTCGAAGTTTCTGTAGCGAAAGAATTACTTTTGTATGACCAAGACGAAAACCTAATTGATAAAGAAGAGGAGGTAATGTCGGTTGAAGGGGTAAATGGACCCACTTTAAAAGTAGGTTCCATGGATGAGGTAAATACCAACGGAAATTGGCCAAAGAATTATTCAAACGAACAATAACATATCGGAACAAAATTTAGTATTGTCCATTCAAGCAGGCTTGAGTGGACTTTCTTTTTTGATACTAGATACATTCTCAGATTCTATTGTTAATTTCATAGCTCAAGATTTTGAAAAAAAGTGCACACCTAAAGTACTTTTAGAGAAAATTATAGAGGCTTTCAATACCCACGAAAGCTTGCAAACTACCTTTGCTAAAGTTCAAATCATTCATCAAAATGAAATGCAAACTTTAGTTCCTGCACCACTGTTTGAAGAAGCGCATTTATCTGATTATTTAAAATACAACACAAAAATTTTTAAAACTGATTTTATAACCTACGACGCCATTCAAAATGAAGATATGATGTTGGTCTATGTCCCCTATGTCAATATCAATAATTATATTTTTGAGCGTTTTGGAAGTTTTGAGTACAAGCATGCTGCTACAGTTCTTATTGATAAAATTCTACAGTTGGAGAAAAATAACTCGGAGCTAAAAGTCTTTGTAAACGTTGAATCTTCTTGTTTTGACTTGGTCGTAGTCAAAGACGACAATCTACTTTTGTACAACCAATTTGAATACCAAACCAAAGAGGATTTTATATATTACATCCTTTTTACTGCGGAACAGTTGGAATTAAACCCAGAGCATTTTAAATGCGTTTTGTTAGGCGCGATAACAGAAAACGACGCATTGTATGACATGGCCTACAAATACATCCGTCATGTGTCTATGCTTGGTTTTTCAAACATTAGATGTGCGCAAAACAATTCTACTCAAAATTTCACACTTTTAAATAGTATTTAATGCGTATTATCTCTGGCAATCACAAAGGAAGGCGTTTGCAGGCACCTAAAAAGCTGCCAGTCCGCCCCACAACCGACATGGCCAAAGAAGCGCTTTTTAATATTTTGTCAAACCGATTCGATTTCGATAAACTAAAAGTACTAGATTTGTTTTCCGGTACTGGAAATATCAGTTATGAATTTTGCTCACGTGGGACCACTTCCGTTCAGGCCATTGAAAAAGACCGTCGTTGTATTAAGTTTATTAAGGAAACCTCTAAATTATTAGAAATGCCTATTGAAGCATTTAATTTAGATGCATTTACGTATTTGGAAAAAACCATTGAAAAATATGATTTAATTTTTGCAGATCCACCCTATGCATTGGAACAAGCTAATTTTGAGAAATTAGTACAAACTATTTTCGAGCGAAAACTTATCAATCCCAATGGCATTTGCATTGTCGAGCACTCCAAACACACCAATTTAAGCTTTATTGAAAACTTTATTGAGTTGAAAACCTATGGGGGAAATTGTTTTAGTTTTTTTGAATAAAAAAAAGCAGATCTATAAGCCGAATTCTGTACCCATCAAGGCCCTTATCATTTATCTACATTTTCTGTTACCAGAAAACTTTAGCTGCCTACCCTTCAACATTGTACGTGCCGCACTCAAGCGTTGATTTACATGGCATTGCACCGCATAGAGTTTACCTGATTTCACTACAGCTTAACCTGTACATTCTTTCTGTTGCACTTTTCCTAATTTCACAATTGGTGGCCGTTAACCACTATGCTGCACTGCGGTGTTCGGACTTTCCTCTCTTCGTAAAACGAACAGCGATAAGGCGATCTGCTTTGACGCAAAAATACGTAAATTGTTGATAACTCCTCATTATTTTATATTGCGTAATCCAATGATTTTAGACTTGAATATTTAAATTTGTTAACAATGGAAAAATTTATTGTATCTGCATTAAAATACAGACCCCAATCGTTCAAGGACGTTGTGGGTCAGTCGGCCATTACAACCACCCTTGAAAAAGCCATTAAAGACAATCATTTAGCGCAAGCCTTACTTTTTACAGGTCCCAGAGGGGTTGGTAAAACCACTTGTGCCCGTATATTGGCTAAAATGATCAATAGCCAAGGTGAGGTTGATAACAATGAAGATTATGCCTTCAATATTTTTGAATTAGATGCTGCATCTAACAACTCCGTTGATGACATTCGTAATTTGACAGATCAAGTAAGGATTCCGCCTCAAATTGGTGCTTATAAAGTATATATTATTGATGAAGTACACATGCTTTCCACCAATGCTTTTAATGCATTTCTAAAAACTTTAGAGGAACCACCAAAGCATTGCATCTTTATTTTAGCAACAACCGAAAAACATAAAATTATCCCAACCATTTTATCGCGTTGTCAAATTTTTGATTTCAAAAGAATCACTGTTGCAGATGCCAAAAATTATTTAAAACTTATTGCTAAAGAGCAAGGTGTAGAGGCCGATGACGATGCCTTACACATCATTGCTCAAAAATCTGATGGTGCCATGCGCGATGCCCTGTCAATTTTTGATAGAGTTGTAAGCTTTTCAGGGGCAAAGCTGACACGTCAAGCTGTTGCCGAAAACCTCAATGTGTTAGATTATGATGTTTTTTTTAAGGCCACAGATCTCATCTTAAATAATAACATTCCTGCCCTTCTAATTTTATTTAATAAAGTGCTTTCCAAAGGCTTTGAAGGTCAGCATTTCATAAGTGGTCTTGCATCTCATTTTAGAGATTTATTTGTATCCAAAACTCCAGAAACGCTTGAATTGTTGGAAACTGGTCCCACAGTCAATGAAAAGTATCAATTGCAGTCAGAAAAAGCTACTACTAGTTTCCTTAGTGAAGCCCTATCGCTTGCCAATACTTGTGATTTAAATTACCGCAGCAGTCGAAATCAACGTTTACTGGTGGAGATTTGTTTAATGAAATTAGCCTCTATCAATTTTGATGGAGAAAAAAAAAAGCCCCTTAACTTCATAATTCCTGCCGCTTATTTTTCAAAATCTGAGCCTACAACGCCCCCTACTGTTGTACAAGAAAATAATCCATCAAAGCAAACATACAGCCCAGATAATAAATCTGAGATGCCTAAAGAAGGTATAGAAAACACAACCACGGTGCCAACACCCCCCAAAACGACTGTTAAAAGTCCCGTAATGCCAATTGGCAATAGACAATCCTCTGGCTTGTCTCTAAAAAGTATTCAGCGTAAGAAAGACCATCAAATAAGGCAAATGGACGTCGCCATAAATCAAGAGGATTTACCAAAAGATACTTTTTCACAAGCACAATTGATTGCGTCTTGGGGTTCCTATGTAGAATCATTAGAAGCAAAAGGGCGGTATAATCTTGCGGCTATTCTTAAGATTGACATTCCAAAGCTGAAAGAGGACTTTTTAATTGCCTTAGAATTTCCAAATTCAACCAATAAAATAGAAGTGGAACGCCAACAAACAGAATTGCTACAATTTTTAAGAAAATCTTTGAATAATTTTGACATTAAATTAGACATTACAGTGAATGAATCAATGGAAAAAGAATTTGCTTACACTGCGGAAGAAAAGTTTGCCAAATTAAAAGCAAGAAACCCTGCCATAGAATCCTTAAAAAAAACTTTCAATTTAGAATTGTAAACCATGTTAGGACTGAAACTTCCAACAGACCCAAGATGGGTCAATATTGCTGAAATGAACATAGACGAAATTCTGACGGATCATGCCTTTTGTGAACAAAAAGCCGCCAGTACCGCCATATCACTTATCGTTGGATTTCCTGAGTATACGGCACTTGTCCAAGAAATGACCGCCTTGGTAGAGGAAGAAATCAGCCATTTTAAAATGGTACACGATTTAATTATTGCACGTGGGAAAACTCTTGGAAGGGACCGCAAAGACGCCTATGTAGTGGCCCTTTTAAAATTTTTTCCAAAAGGCGGAAGCCGAACCACTCAACTGGTGCATCGCCTGCTTTATGCCGCATTAATCGAAGCGAGAAGTTGTGAGCGATTTCGTTTACTCTCTGAAAATTTAAGCGATCAAAAACTGGCTAAGTTCTATAAAAAACTGATGATTAGTGAAGCCCACCATTACACAATGTTTCTAAATTTTGCGAGACAATACGGAAATCGCAACGAAGTAGATGCTAAATGGAATGCGCTTTTAGAATTTGAAGCCAAAATCATGAAGGATTTGAGCCGCACTGAAAGTATCCACGGATAGATTTGTCTAGCGAAATGCACGCCCATCGTCATTGTTTATACTTTTTATGAAATATTCCTCCAATCGCAGTAGGTTATCTTAAATTTGGAGCCTAGAAGTAATTAGGCAATTGCTATAATATAAGTTTTAAAATAACCACAGTATTAGATAATTAAGGAGATAGACGTTCAACTTTCCAATTAAAATCCTTTTGAAGTTGGTAACGAATACGATCGTGAAGTCTATTGGCACGTCCTTGCCAAAATTCAACCTCAATAGGTTTTACAATGAAACCACCCCAAAATTTAGGGCGAGGTATAGGTTGGTCTCTAAATTTTTCTTCCAACGTTTTAAGGTTGTTTTCAATTACTGAGCGACTTTCAACCACTATACTTTGATGAGATGCATGAGCACCTAGTTGACTTCCTCTAGGACGAGAACTGAAGTAAGCATCACTTGATTCTGCTGCTATTTTTTCGGTACTCCCTTTGATAATAACTTGTCGTTCTGCGCCTTCCCAATGAAAGGACAAACAAGCCTTTGGATGTGATGCCAATGCCTTTCCTTTTTCACTTTGATAATTGGTATAAAAAACAAACCCCTCAGAACTGAATTGCTTGAGCANTACCACCCTTCCTTTNGGNTNACCACTANCNTCCANNGTTGAAAGCGTCATGGCATTGGTTTCAATTTCAGNAAAATGNTGGTCTACTTCTGAGAACCATTGTTCAAAAAGNATAAAGGGCGTTTTTGGAACGTCNTTCTNANGCAGACTNCCTTTGTCATAAGATTTTCTGTAATGCCCTAAATCTTTTTGCATGGTAATNATTTATTCAAAATTAAAAAATTAGACTTTAAAAATTGATTTAAATTAGCCTTAAATTCACAAACATTGGATTAAATCACTTCCAATGTTTAAGTTTACTGCTTTGGCCTATACCCGGATTAAAACTGTTGGTAGGATCTAATGCTTTGTAGAACGCTAATAACGTCGATTTGGCTTTATATTCGTGACCAACATTGTGTTCTGCAGGGTATTCTGCGCCGCGGGAATCATAATATTTAAGTAATTCTTTTTTCAAGTGTTTGGTATCGACCCCTTTCTTTACAATGTAATTTTGATGTAAAACATGACAAAACAAATGCCCGTAATACAATTTCATCTCGAACATATCATCGATTTCCTTTGGTAAGGTTTCAAACCATTTTTTTTCATTTCTAGGAAATGCAATGTCCATGGACATGGTACCACCAATTTTAGAAGCGTTTAGAACCGCATACCTTCCAAAGGCACTGGCAGCAGTGAACCTGTGTAAAATGGCCTTTTGTCCTTCTCGCTCTGAACATTCGAAAAAATCGCCTTCATTTTCATTAAAGAAATCAGTAAAATAATTTCGCGCCTCTTCAATACCTGCGTCAGACATCTCTACAATCCAATGGTGTTCGTATAAATCCCTGAAGTTTTCCATTTTTTTTGGTAAGTGATTGAGGAAAAGCTTTCCTAAAAATTGCATTATTTTATCTGACAAATTTGATGGAAGTATTGGTATTTTTTTTGAAAGGAGATCAACACTTCGTTTCAATTCAAAAAGGGTTGGAAGAAAATTTGTCCCTAATTTATCCAATACAATAAAAGTATCCTTGCTATACTTTTTTGCGGCATCATAACAATCTCTATGTAAATAATCGCCTGAGGTTGGCAATGTTTTAAAACTTGAAAGAATGTCACGTCTTATTTGCCAAAACACGTCGGCATCGTTAGAACCTAGATAAAAAATCTTATTTTCTCTCGGCTTTTTATAGCTATCCAGTCGAACGGCAAAGACCGCAATTTTTCCTGCAGAGCCAGAAGCACCATATAAGAGTCTGGGGTCAGAATTAAATCTTGACGGGGTATTTGAATTAATGTTTCTCACAATATCAATATAGCCGTCATCTGAAGCCCGCTTTTTTGTATTGATAACATCAGAAGCCTTGTAATTTTTGAGCTGTAAATTCTCTAATATTTCTTCTGGAGTCTTCCCCAAGTGTATGCCTAAATCGTTGATCAATTCTAAATGACCATTTGCATTGACTTTGGCGTACAACGCCATCTCTGTATAAGCTGGGCCTCTTTGCACCAAAGACCCGCCAGAGTTGTTACATATCCCGCCAATAATTGAAGCCCCAATGGAAGTGGAACCAATGACGGAATGCGGTTCACGACCTAATGGCAGGAGTTTTTTCTCTAAATCAAATAAAGTACTTCCTGCAAGACCAATTATTTGCTTTCCATGATCAATTAAATGAATGTCTTTGATGCGTATGGTGTTGATGATAACAATGGGGCGGTCATAATCATTTCCATAGGGCGTTGAACCACCCGTTAATCCGGTGTTGGCAGCTTGCATCAAAACAATGATATCATTCAAAACACAGATTTCCAGAAGTTTCCATATTTCCAACAAGGATCCAGGACTAGCAACGGCTAAAGCTTCACCGGAACCATAGCGCCAACCCTTAGAATAAGTTTGTTTGTTCCACTGTTTGGTCAATAGGTATTTGTTTCCCGTAATTTGTCTTAAATCTTGAATGATTTTTTTATGAGTTTCAATCATTTATTGGAAAATGGTAATTAGAAAAGTTTTATCAATCAATTTAAACAATAGATAACGTCAAAATTTTATCAAAAAAAAATAAAGATATAAATTTTGAACAAGTTATAGATTTATACAAGAATTAAAAACCTTGGTATGTTTTTTGTTTCAAGTTCATATCTTTACAGCAACATTCAAGTCCAAACTGATGCAGCGATTGTTCGTTTTTATGGGGTTATTTTCAGCTTTAAATTGGGGACACTCTCAAGCTGAAACTATTAATGAATCGCTGCGAATCAAAGCCAAAGAATTGGCCAGAAAAGACGAAAATTCGCCATCACTATTCCAATTATCCCCGATTCGAGGTTTAACCAATAAAGATTTTCAAATTACCATGGGCATCCCTCCTATTGATGGTTTTTCAAAAAAAGAAAGCGGTATTACTACAGAACGCGATGTCGTGGATCCTAGTTGGGATATCAAACAAAAATTTAACGAAAATAAGAAAGATGTCTCAAAGTATAACAAAGACTATTATTTGGGAGATATTAAAACAAAATCAAAATACATTAGAATTGTTTGCCGCGATCATGAATATGAAGATGGCGATCGCATTAAATTAGTGCTTAATAAAGCTACGATTCACCCCAATATAACGCTTAGAAACTCAGGTTATGCCATTGATATTAAATTAAAAGAAGGGCTAAACACAGTGGAGTTCTTCGCATTAAATGAAGGGACTTCAAGTCCAAACACCGCCGAACTAAAAGTCATTGACGAAAGTGGCAGTATTATAAATTCCGGGCAGTGGCTCTTGACTACTGGCTATAAAGCCCGATTAATTGTACTCAAACAATAATTAATTTACGATAGGGCTGGAAATTTCAGTATTGCTTTTTACCACAACATATGCAGAGGTTGCATAATATGCATTCCCACCTTGACCATCACTTGTCCAGTCCTCAAAATCGTACTCAAATGTGAAACTTGTACCGTTGAAGCTTGTACCTAAATTATTAGAACGTACTGGTACTACCATTCCAGGACACCATCCTGCGCGATCAGGCGTCCAATTACCAGGAGATTGGTTGCTAACAGGATTAGAAGCACAGCCAATGGGACCCATATAGTGTTGAAATGTGTCTGCGCCATTGATCTTAATAGCATGCGTTCTATAGCACCATTCGGCGCAAGGTCTTCCATTTGCATCTGTTGGTGTGGCATGGCCCCATCCAGAAATAAGGGTTCTTAAATGTGCACTTTCAGCATTGTTTGGAATTTGAATGGTTTTGTCTAAATCTTCGCTGTGGTTAACGCCATAGGGTACGCCGTCAATGGAATTTGCATGAAATCCTAACACTTCCGATACTGCATAATAAGGGTAATCAGGTGTGCCTTCAATATAGTCAAATTCAAGTGTGATTAAATCGGCTTTAGCAGTCCAGTTTTCGATGTAAATACGTAATTCTGTAGGGCCACTAAGCAAGGCTTTAAAATCGGTTACATCGAATTCCAAACCACGATCTAATTGTTGGGTCCCCACCCAATAAGGGGTTATATAGCGTCCAATTTCAAACCAACTGTCTGATGCATCATCTTTCACCTTAATGTTAGCAAATCGATCCCAGTCGTCACAGCCTGTTGTAGGGCAATCAATTTGAAGAAACATTTTAATTTGCGCTATGTTGCTAATGTCTTGATGTAAGGCAAAGACTTGGGTATTTGACTGGTTAAAGACCCCGCCAAAACCTAAGGCTTGTTGGTTAAAAGTTGTGTAACTATGTACCATAGGTGTTCCAGTTCCTAAAATTGCAACCTCTAAATTTGTAGCATCATTACTTTGTAAAGTGATGACCCCTGAACTATTGCCAATCTCTTGAGGGGTAAATTGAATATGTATCGTAGTATTTCCGTTGGCAGACGCTGAAGGAATTTCTAAACTGCTGGTATAAACTAAAGCATCCAAGGATATTTTAAAAGGGCCAGTGATAGTGATGTCTATAACATCTGTCAAATTTTGTCCTGTTACAATAATTTGTTCAGAAATTGATGTAGATCCGACTACTACATCGTCCTGAAAAATCAAACTGGAAGGACTTGTGGTTATGGAGGGAGCAGTGCTAAAACCAATCCCACTTAGTGCAACCACTAAATCTGTAGTTTCTGTGCTTTGAATTGTCAAAGTTCCAGATATTGCACCCAAAGCAGCAATTTGAGGAGAAAATCTCACAAACAAATCCAAAGACTCAAAATTTGATATGTTCAACTCACTTGTAAAATTGGTGTCATCCAAAGAAATTTCAAAATTTGGAGAGGCTTCAATTTGAACAGCAGCAGCTAAATTATCAACTTGAATATTTAAAATTTGAGATTCTGAGTGATTCAATTCGGCCACTTCTTCAAATACCATGGTATTATTACTGACACTTATAGAAGCAGCGGGGGGTGAAGTGTCATCACTGCCACCACAATTTAAAAGCAGTAAAAAGAAAGAAATTGATACTAAAATATTTTTAAATTTAATTGAACATATTGTTTTCATAAATTGGTTGATTTATAGTAATAAATTTAATAAAATAAAATTAATTTTTAAGCCACAAATGATTATTTGTCAATACTTAGCCGATGAATAACCATAACCAGAAAAATACTTTAAGTTTTATATTCGTAAAATCTAATCTTTGAACAAAAAAAAGTCTACCAATCGGTAGACTTTTTTTATTAGAATCCAAAACCTCCAGGGGGTGGAGGATTGGACTGTGCTTGTGCCTTTTTAGGGCTTAATATCATAAAGGTTCCCAACGCGGTCAAGCCAGCATATCGGCCTAATTTTTTTAAAGCTTGTTCTCTTGTGATATTATCGTTTTGTTTATCCACTATCTAATTAATTTAATTGATAATTAATTTTTTTGTTATAATTGAAGTATCAGCCTCAAGCTTTAAAATATAGATCCCTGTTTTCAACCCTATTGTTGATACACTGTGCTTAAATTTGTTAGCTGATAAACGCTTATTTAAAACCTCTTGACCAATGATGTTGTATAATTGAACATTTGCAATTCTAACATTTGCCAAACCTTCAATATTAATTTGATTTTGATCAAAAGCTTTGTAGATACTGATGTCTAAATTATTGTCCAAGTCATTAACTCCCAATGATGTGGGGGAAAATACCACGTAAAAACGCCCCTTACCACTTAAATTACTTGTGGGAGTTAATGTAAAGTCTTGAAATGATAAGTCCGTGTAGGTACCTTGTTGTTTGTCATATAAATACACATCGACGTCTGAATCTAGATTGCTGTCTTCCAAACTTAATCTAAAGGGAATATTAGCTGTACGATTGACAATCAAAGGAATTCCGTCAGTTGTATTAAAAATATCTGAAGATACAGCGTTGATGCTCATCCCTATACCCTGATCATCAGTTGGTAAACTAGACATAAGCTCCATAGATTGATTGAATGCACCTGCATCATAGCCAGGGTCTAAGCCTTGGCTTAAACCATTTTTAAAATAGAATCTGCTGTCCGCTATAAAATTTTGACCCTCATATAGTTTTAAGAAAAATTCGGTACTCGTATTGTTACCACGAGCCAGAACAAAATCGTCTCCTCCATTTAAGGTTTGCATTGCTTCTGTAAAACTAACATCTGCAGCAGTGCTACTGGCCGCGGCAACCCAGAACGCTTGTCCTGGTGCAATGTAAGTTGCATCGCTAATATAATTGTAAAGTTCATATCCAGTACCATCGGCTTTCCAGCCATAAATAGCGCTATACGTAGCATCTATAACTCCAGAGTCCAGGTTAACTTTCAAAAAATTATTGACAGGGTCCGCATTCAAATTTGCATTAAGATAAGATGGATAAGGATTCGCAATTAAATTCCACCGCCCTCTTGGGCTGGTAACAGGATCGCCACGCTCGTTAATGATCGATTGGGTCACATACGTTAAAGACATAGAGCCATTAAACGCCAAAGTAGCGCCGCTTAATGTCGCCATCTGGTACCCCATTCCAAGGTCAAAATTTCCTGCGGATGCAACCGTCGCAGAGGTGTAATTTGTCCAAATATCATTGACGTGATCATAGGTTCCCAAGGCATAGTGTGTGTCGGTTCCATCGTTAGCAGTTGCAATAGCTGCTGCATTATCAGTTACAAAGGTATTGATAGATGCATTTTCTAAAGGACTTCCAATTAAATCCCACTCTCCAGATCCAACAATATTGACATAACGGTTATAGGTGAAGTCATTTCCTGCAGTAATATTGCCTCTAATAATAAGAGCACCAAATGCATCACTTTTGGAAGTGAAGTTGGTGGTCCCAGAATTTTCGAAATCACCAGTTACATAGACCCCCCCTTCATTGGCGATGGTTAGCAAGGCACCGCTAGCAACTGTTAAGTCCTGAGCGTTGGATAAGGAAATTGTCATCAAGGACAATAAAAAGATAATTTTTTTCATAAATAAGTAGGTTTTGTTGTGATGGGGTTGTTGAATTTAACACTGTAAAATTAAAACAAACAAAAGAAATTAATTTAAAATTACGTTGTTATGTAATTAACGGGCGTTGTGATGTAATAAGCGGGAATATTTATGACATAAGCGGGAAAAAATAAGTCATATTTTAATGAATTTTATTGCATAAAAATGTAAAATATTACACGAAAATGAAATTAATTGCAATAAAATGAATTAAATTCAAATTATGAATTTGAATAAAATATAAGCAGAATATTGAAAACAAGATAAGTCAATTAGTTTATTAGCTTGCCTTTTTTGTAATTTCTAATTTGTCTTTTATTGAAATTCTGAAATAGAGTAGCTTCGTTAAAATCCGATTCATACAATGCATTAAAATCCAATGCTGAATTATTGTTCTTGTGAAAGAAAACTGGATCAATAAATACCATTTCCAACAACTTATAATTGTTCAAATCCATTAACTTTATTCCGTCTTTGGTATTTACATAACAAACGTAGAAATTAATTCTGTGTAGCATGCTTTTATCGTAAATAGCTGTGGTTCCCATATTTGTTATCGTTGGATACACAGATTGTCCCAGGCTTACTTTCATTGAATTTTTATCGAAACCGGAATACCTTGCAAGAGAACCGTCATTATGTTCTATTGTGATGTAATTCATTTTATTGTGATAAACAAAATTCTTTGACAAATCTGGCGTATAAGAGTTAGTAATTTCTATCACCACTCCTTTTCGAGCAGGATATATATCTACGGCATTGGAACTTGTAAATGAAACAGCTTTAAAGTTTTTGGCCATGAATTGCCTATTTGAAGAGATCACTCCTAGATTAACAAGGGGCTCAACTTGCATTTTCTGACCTTTTTCAAAAGGCAGTATGTAGATAAAATCGTTGTCAATTTTTGGATTGACAGCGAAATTATAATAACGAACAGAATAATTAAAACCTATTTGTTGTTGAGAATCTATAGGGCGTATTTTAAGTAGTTTTCCTGTTTTATTGGAAACCCGCTTGATCACCTTGTCCGAGGCAGAGGTATTGTTTAAGTAACCAAAATTTAAGATTATGGTATGGGTATTGAATTCTGTTTTTTCATAAAAAAATTCGACTGAATTATCTTTATTTATTCTGTGTTCAACTTTAAGGCTTTGGGCACGGCCCAAAAACAATACCAAAATCAAAAACAGGGAGTAATTATACTTTTGTTTCACAATCTAAAATTACAAAAAATAATTTAACTTTTTGCTTTTGAATGTGAAAGCTACGAGATCACTTACCGATACAGAAATTAGCAAAGATATTACCCAATAAATCGTCTGTAGAAATTTCGCCTGTAATGCGGCCAAAATGATGCAAAGCCTCACGGATGTCAATGGCCATAAGATCGCCTGAAAGACCGCCATCAAGCCCCGATTGAACGTTTTGAATGCTTTTTAAGGCTTCACCTAAAGCGTCGTAATGACGGGCATTGGTAATGATAGTATCGTTATTGCGCAGTTTTCCAGTTTGGACTAAACTTAGAAGCTTGGATTTGAGTACCTCCACGCCGGCCCCTGTTTTGGCACTAAGTGGTATAGGCTGAAAATTTGAAAATATTGCTTTTACCTCATCCGCATTGGTGAGATCCATTTTATTTAAAATCAACAAACATTCGGTATCTGGATGCTTGTCTTTGGTTAGTTGCACAGTTTTTAAAAGCTTAGCGCTATTTGTCTTTGAGATACTGGAAGCATCTAATAATTGTAAAATAACTTGAGATTGGGCCATTTTCTCAAAAGTTTTTTCAATACCAATAGATTCAATGGTATCATCTGTTTGGCGAATGCCTGCCGTATCAATAAAGCGGAATTTAACCCCTTCAATGATCAATTCGTCCTCAATGGCATCGCGGGTGGTGCCTGCAATATTACTTACAATGGCCTTGTCTTCATTTAATAAGGCATTTAAAAGTGTAGATTTTCCAACGTTAGGAGCCCCAACAATGGATATTGGTACCCCATTTTTTATGACATTTCCCGTTGAAAAAGAATCCATAAGGTATTTCAGAACTTCCGTAATGCGCTTTAAAAGGGCTTCAAATTGTTGACGATCTGCAAAGGCCACATCTTCTTCAGAGAAATCCAATTCTAACTCAATAAGTGATGCAAAATTGAGCAGTTCGGCCCGCAAAGCTTTAATTTCTGAACTAAAACCACCGCGCATTTGCTGCAGTGCAATTTGATGGGCCGCAGCACTGTCACTGGCAATGAGATCAGCCACGGCTTCCGCTTGACTTAAATCCATTTTTCCCTGCAAAAAAGCCCGTAAAGTAAACTCTCCAGGTTCCGCAGCACGACATCCCTTGCGAATGAACAGTTGTAAAATTTCGTTTTGAATGTAATGGCTGCCGTGGCAAGAGATTTCAACTACATCCTCACCAGTGTAAGATTGTGGGTTTTTAAATAAACTGATTAAAACTTCGTCTAAAACTCTACTACCATCAACAATATGTCCCAAATGGATACTGTGTGTAGGCTGCGCAGCTAGTTTTTTGTTATGAATGGATTTAAACAAGCCCTCTGAAATTTCAATGGCCTCAGATCCAGACACTCTGATAACTGCAATAGCACCAGCACCTGATGGTGTAGCCAAAGCAATTATGGTGTCTTGATGCTGCATATCTTATTTTTTACAAAAGTATTAATATTCTCTCAAACCATAAGGTTGTCAAATTTTATTTATTTTTACAAAAAATTAATCCATGTTTAGATTTTCTCTTTTTTTAACTGCGGTTTTATTGTGTCTATTTTCAGCTTGCGAATCCAATACAGCTTCTAAAAACGAATTTGTCATAAGCGGTAAGGCAGAAGGCGTTTTCAATGGAGTTCGGGTTTATTTAAAGACCAGTGAAAATGGCCAAAAAGGCAGAATAACTGATACGGCCATTGTTGTGAATGAAGCCTTTAATTTTAAAGGTAAGATCGATGGTTCAGAAATGCGTATTTTAACCATTGATGGGATTGTTGGTCAAACAGCACTGGTGCTTGAGCCCGAACAAATTGAAGTCACTATTTACAAAGACAGCATCTATCAATCAGAAGTTAGTGGAGGGAATAACAATGTCATTTTTAATAGCTACAAAAATGGATATCAAGACTTGGTCGAAAAAGTGAGTGGTTTGCGCCAAGCGTATGTACTTGCACAAGGCGATGCCGATGCCATTAAGGAAATTCAAGAACGCAACACAATATTAAGATCAGAATTAAAAGACTATGGACTCAATTTTTTAAAACAAAATCCAGATTCTGATTTTTCATTGATGTTATTGGATGGTATTACTGGACAACAAGGCTTTGATGCAAAAATGGCCTCAGAAGTTTTTGAGCTGATGCCTCAGGCGTTGTTAAATAAGCCTACAAATACTATAATGGCACAAAAAATCAATGCGAAGATCAATATTGCTCTAAATACCTTTGAACCCAAAATTGGAGCTAAAGCGCCGGATTTTACAGCCCCTAATCCAGATGGTGAAATGATTACCCTAAGTAATATACTTGGTAAAGTGACCATCCTTGATTTTTGGGCCTCTTGGTGTCGTCCATGTCGTATTGAAAATCCAAACTTTGTTAAAATTTACGAACAATACCACGCTAAGGGGTTAGAGATTATCAGTGTCTCCTTAGATCGAAACAATCAGAAGCAACGTTGGGTTGAGGCAATTGAAAAAGACCAACTTAACTGGTACAATGTATCCAATTTAAAATTCTGGCAAGACCCATTGGCACAACTTTATAATGTCTCTTCAATTCCAGCGACTTTTATTCTTGACAAAGATGGAGTAATTTTGGCGACTAAGCTCCGAGGCGGAGCATTGGAGGCTAAAATTTCCGAACTGCTTGACAATTAAAGCTTACCATTCCATCTCAAAAACAATAATAAAAAAATGGGTGCGGCCAAAAGCAGTACCATCCACATGTGGTATTGTAAGATCCATGGTGCTAAGATTAAAGTGATGAAATAGCCGCCGACAGCGCCTCCAAAATGTGCATCATGGCCTATATTACCCAATTTTGTTTTCATACCATAAATAGAAAATAACAAGTACCCTACCCCAATGAGATAGGATGGAATCGGAATGGGAATAAAATAAATAAACATTTTCATGCCTGGATTAAGCAAAATAGACGCATACACAATGCCAGTCACTGCCCCGCTTGCTCCAACCGCTGTATAATTGGGTTCCCTTTGATGAAAGTAAAAAGACAGTAAATTTCCTGCAATGAGGGAGGTTAAGTAGACAAAATAAAAACTTACAACTCCCAATTCATAAATAACAATTTCTGCAAAAAAATAGAGTGTTAACATATTGAAAAGAAGGTGCTGAAGGTCGACATGAAGAAAACCAGAACTTAAAGTCCGTTTGAAATCTCCATTTTGAAGGGCTTTGATGTTAAATTTAAAACGGTCAAAAAAAGCAGGGTCTTTGAACCCACGCATGGAAATTAAAACGTTGGCAATGATAACAACAAGCAGATGTAGGTGCATAGATAAAAGATGTTAATTCGTCTAAATAAAGTATCTTTGTGCTGTAAAATTAAGCTTAATTTATGCAATTGCTTGCCTTTGTTCTCATTTATCCTTTTTTATGGGTGGTTTCTTTACTCCCGTTTCGACTATTGTATGCGCTATCGGATGTCATGTATGTATTTTTATATCGGATATTTGGTTATCGCAAACAAACCGTAATGGCCAATTTAGAATTGGCATTCCCAGAAAAATCACATCTCGAACGCAAACGCATTGCAAGAAAGTTTTACCACCACCTTTGTGATATGATATTGGAGGCCATCAAATCGATGAGCATTCGTATGTCAGATATGAAAGAACGTTTTAAATTTACCAATATCGAACTCATTCGTGACCTAGAAAAACGCAATAAAAGCATTGCAATGATGTGTGCCCATTACGGAAGCTGGGAGTGGATCTTTATCCTACAAGCCTACACAAGTCACAAAACCTTTGCGATCTACAAACGTCTTAACAATAAGTATTTTGATGCCATGGTTCGCAAAATTAGGGCACGCTATGACTCCTATTTGATAACCACTAAAGAAGCCGTAAAAGTCCTAACTGAAAATAAGGAAAAAGGGTTGTTAACAATCAATGGCTTTGTAGCCGACCAAAGTCCAAAAAAACACAAAGCTTTTCATTGGAATGCCTTTATGGGCATCGAGGTTCCCATGTACACAGGCGCAGAAATGTTATCCAAAAGATTAGACCTTACTGTTGTTTTTTTCTCTGTCAAGCGTGTAAAACGCGGGTTTTACGAAACCACGTTTCAGACGCTAACTGAAACCCCAAAAGACTTTGATGACTATGAAATTACAGATCAATTTACAAAACTTGTAGAAAAACAAATTTATGAAGCTCCGGAGTACTACTTATGGACCCACAAACGCTGGAAACACCGCAAAGAATAATTTTTAAGACAAGGCTTTCAGTTCAGAAATAAAGCGTTCTGCCAAGGCGTCGGCTTGTTGTTGAGTTGGGGCCTCTGTATAAATTCTAATAATGGGTTCTGTATTACTTTTTCGAAGGTGCACCCAAGAATCTGGAAAGTCAATTTTTACACCATCAACCGT
The DNA here is from genome assembly GCA_002709185.1 of Flavobacteriaceae bacterium. The sequence continues at coordinate 7,130 of PAQB01000011.1, read as the reverse complement.
TGTTAGCGGCTCATTTTGATAGGATTTTTCCATAGCAGATAACAAAGCATCTACATCAATATTGGGGTTCAAGTCAATTTTCTTTTTACTCATAAAATACAAAGGATATGTGTTTTTTAGAGTACTTACCGACATTTGTTTTTCAGCCAAGAGGCTTAAAAATAAGGCAATACCAACCAGGGCATCCCGACCGTAATGAGATTCTGGAAGAATGATGCCGCCATTACCCTCACCGCCAATGATGGCGTTATTAGCCTTCATAGCCGCGACAACATTGACCTCTCCGACAGCGCTGGCTGTATAGGTTCCACCGTGTTTAACTGTAACATCACACAAAGCCCTAGTTGAACTCAAATTACTCACTGTATTTCCCTTAGTATGACTCAGGACATAATCGGCACAAGCCACTAAAGTATATTCTTCCCCAAAAAGCTCCCCTTTTTCATCCATAAAAGCCAAACGGTCCACATCGGGGTCAACCGCAATTCCGAAATCGGCACCCGTACTTAAAACTTTTTCAGATAAATCTGTCAAATGTTGTTTTAGAGGTTCAGGATTATGTGGAAAATGGCCATCAGGCGTGCAATACAGACGAATGGGTGTTACTCCCAAGCGTTCTAATAACATTGGTACAACGATACCCCCCGTAGAATTAACACCGTCTACAACCACTTTAAATCGGCTTTTGCGTATGGCTTCAATATTTACCAAATCTAAATCTAATACCGCATCAATATGTAAATCAAAATAAGCAGCATTTACAGTCATTTTTCCAAGTGCATCAACATCTGAAAAAGCAATATTTTCTGAGGCGGCCAAATCTAATACACGTTGACTGTGTTTGGCGTTTAAAAACTCCCCATTTGCATCCAACAACTTTAGGGCATTCCACTGTTTTGGATTGTGACTAGCGGTTAAAATAATACCGCCATCCGCATGTTCCATTGGCACTGCAATTTCAACGGTTGGCGTGGTAGATAAATTTAAATTGACCACATCAATTCCCATTCCAATAAGCGTATTGATGACTAAGTTTTGAATCATTTCTCCAGATATTCTTGCATCTCTTCCAATCACTACAGAATAATTGTTTTTGTTGCGTTGCTCCTTAATCCACATCCCATAGGCCGCAGCAAATTTCACCACATCTATGGGCGTTAAATTGTCTCCTACATTGCCACCAATAGTGCCACGAATTCCAGAGATTGATTTAATTAGGGTCATTTTAAAAATTTTGTGTAAATATAAGATTTCAATTCTACATTAATAAAATAGTATTCATAATTTAGATTTATGAACTACCTCGCACACATTTACCTTTCTGGCAGAGAACCCGAAGTGATTCTTGGCAACTTTATGGCAGACAGTATCAAAGGAAACCAATATAAGAAGTATCCAAAACAGATTCAAAAAGGAATTTTATTGCACCGGCATATTGACAGTACAACGGATGCGCATCCCAGTTTTAGAAACAGCACCAAACGTTTGCATGCCAATTATGGGCATTATTCAGGGATAATTGTAGATATTTTCTATGACCATTTTTTGGCTAAAAACTGGGATGATTATGCGACAATAAGTTTGGAAGAGTTTGCAAATAAGAATTACCAACTTTTTAAAGAAAATCACACACTTCTAACGCCGCAAATACAATATATGTTACCATATATGGTACAAAATAATTGGTTGTATAATTACCAGTATTTAGAAGGAATTGCCGATACTTTAACCGGAATGAACAGACGTACAAAAAACAAATCAGGTATGAATAAAGCAACCTACGAACTTATGGAGTATTACGAAGCGTTTGAAGCCGATTTCAGAGTTGTTTTTAAAACTCTAATGCTACGCTCTGAAAAATTCATTGAAAATTTCAACTGATATAGTTCCAAATATTTTTATAGGTTCCCATGGCCACATAAGTGGCATTAATAGGACGATTCTTTGGCAAAATCAATTTTGGATCTTCTTTTAAAATATTTTTAGCCGATTCTCGCGCAATGCCTAAAAGTGCTTTGTCTTGAACGATATTGGCAATTTTTAGCCTCAAAACACCACTTTGCTGGGTTCCCATTAAATCGCCTGGTCCTCGAAGTTTTAAATCCACCTCTGCAATCTCAAAACCATCACCAGAACCTACCATGGTTGCCATTCGAGTTTTACTATCGTTGCCAAGCTTGGAGCCTGTCATCAAAATACAATAGCTTTGTTCCGCACCACGGCCTACCCTGCCACGTAATTGGTGTAATTGAGAGAGCCCAAAACGCTCCGCACTTTCAATAACCATAACAGAAGCATTAGGGACATTGACACCAACTTCAATAACAGTTGTGGCTACCATTATTTGTGTTTCTCCATTGACAAAACGCTGCATTTCATAATCCTTATCAGCAGCCTTCATTTGTCCATGAACAATGGATATTTGATACGCTGGCATGGGAAATTCTCTGGAAATACTTTCATAACCATCCATTAAATCTTTGAAATCTAATTTTTGACTTTCGTTTATGAGTGGATAGACAATGTAAATCTGGCGGCCTTTTTGTATTTCATCTTTAATAAACCGAAATACCTTGAGTCGGTTGCTGTCATAACGATGAACTGTTTTAATGGGTTTTCTTCCAGGTGGTAATTCATCAATGATTGAAATGTCCAAATCACCATAGACAGACATCGCCAAGGTTCTTGGAATGGGAGTTGCAGTCATGACCAAAATATGAGGTGGTGAGGTGTTTTTACGCCAAAGCTTACTGCGTTGTGCCACACCAAAGCGATGTTGTTCATCAATGATGGCCAATCCTAAATTTTTAAACTTCACCTTATCTTCCAAAACGGCGTGGGTACCCACCAAAATATGCAAACTTCCGTCCTCAAGCTGGCTGTGAATTTGTTTTCTTTCAGCGGTCTTAGAAGATCCCGTTAGTAAGGATACCTGAATTCCAATGGCATCACAAAGTGTTTTAAGCCCTGTGTAATGTTGAATGGCTAAAATCTCTGTTGGGGCCATCATTGTCGCTTGAAAGCCATTGTCAATGGCAATTAGCATCGCCATAAAAGCTACAATGGTTTTCCCAGAACCCACATCCCCTTGCAATAATCGGTTCATTTGTGCATTGCTACCCATATCGGCGCGAATTTCTTTGATGACACGTTTTTGAGCCCGAGTCAATTCAAATGGCAAGTGGTTACTGTAGAATGTATTAAAATTGGCACCCACAGCTTCAAATACAAAACCTTTGATCTTCGCTTTATGGACTAAATTTTTATAGATTAACTGCAATTGAATAAAAAACAATTCTTCAAATTTTAGCCGGAATTGTGCCCTGGTTAATAGATTTTGATTTTTTGGGAAATGAATGTTTAAAAGCGCTTCATTTTTAGAAATCATTTTATATTGATTCAGAAGTGGTTTAGAGAGCGATTCTTCAAATTTTCCATTGAATTGAAGAAATAATTGTTCCATCAACTTACATATGACACGATTGGAGATTCCACGATTACCCAAAGTTTCGGTGGAGGGATAGAGCGGTTGAATGGCGGTTCTTAATCCTTTGTCAAATTCCGATTTTAACTCCATGTCTGGATGTGGCATACTGAAAGCACCGTTGAACCAATTAACCTTACCAAACACAACATAAGTTGCGTTTATTTTTAAGTTTTCGCGAATCCATTTATGACCGCGAAACCAAACCAATTCCATCTGAGCAGTTGCATCGGTAAAAGTGGCCACCAAACGTTTGCCACGCTTCTGTTGGATTTCTTTAAAGCCAGTGATTTGACCAACAATTTGAACTTCAGAATTGTTGCGCTGCAAACTGTTGATGTTGTAAAATTGAGTCCGATCGATATAACGATTTGGAAACAAATGCAACAAATCTTGATAGGTGTGAATGCCCAATTCTGATCGCAGCAAAGACGCGCGGTTGGGCCCTACGCCTTTTAAATAATCGATGGATGTTTGTAAAACAGCATCGCCCATAAGCTTACTTCAAAAAGGTTGAAACTTCTTCCTTTAGAAAAGTCAATGCCATTTCTGGGGTTACTTTACAATTGGAAAGCGCTGTCAACAGTAATGGGCGCAACGCTTGGGCCGATTCAACAGTCTCATCTTCACAACCCAATATAATTTGAATACAACTGTTTTTCGCCGCTGAAATCATGCGCCAGCAAGGATCTGAAACATAAATTTGTTGCGATAAATTATGTGTATATTCTTGTTCAATAGTTGAAATCAGCAAGTCTTTATAGGCTTGTGTTTCATTTGCAATGGGCGCCACACGCTTTAAAAGGTGGTGGGCTGCAATGCGCTCTAAGAATAAAGCCAGTCGCTCATAGGCTTGTAACCGCACCGGCATGACCTCTTTTTGTAAAGATTGGGTTAAAACGAAATTTCTACGGTTATTTTCGTTGTCTGTATGTTCTCTAAAAAATAAAAATGCAATCGCTCCTGTAACAAGTGCTGGAATGCAGTAAATGAGAAGTCCTAAAATTTCATCACCCATAACTTTTGTATTGAATTATTGCGTACTAAATTAATGATTTTAAAGCGAACTTACCACACTAACAAAAAGATCGTTTTAAAATTCTTTAATTGCTGTAGGTGCCTCCCATGTTTATAGAAGTAGATGGGCGATAAATCATTCTTATAATTGTTTATAATTATTCGTTAAACTGCATATAAAACCGAATTACATTACTTAATTTCACATATTCAAAAAACAGTTTATTTGAAGGCATATTTAGACCAGCTTAACGAGGCACAATTGGCACCCACTCTGCAAAAAGAGGGTGCCATGATTGTCATTGCAGGTGCAGGCTCAGGAAAGACCCGCGTTTTGACCTATAGAATTGCTTACCTCATGAGTCAAGACGTGGATCCTTTTAATATTTTGGCTTTGACCTTTACCAACAAAGCAGCAAGAGAGATGAAATCACGAATTGCAGCAATTGTTGGGGAAAGCGAAGCGAAAAACTTATGGATGGGCACCTTCCATTCTGTATTTGCTAAAATACTGCGCTTTGAAGCGGATCGATTAGGCTATCCTTCAAACTTTACGATTTACGACACTCAAGATTCACAACGCCTCATTGCTTCCATAATCAAGGAAATGAATCTGGATAAAGACGTTTATAAATACAAACAAATTTACAGTCGTATTTCATCCTACAAAAATAGTCTCATAACCGTCAGAGCCTATTTTCAAAATCCAGAATTGATAGAGGCAGATACCATGGCCAAACGGCCCAAACTTGGAGACATATACAGGGCCTATGTTGACCGTTGTTTCAAAGCGGGCGCCATGGATTTTGATGATTTATTACTCAAGACAAATGAGCTTTTGACAAGATTCCCAGATGTATTGGCAAAATACCAGCAACGATTTCGTTATATCTTAGTGGACGAGTACCAAGACACCAACCACTCCCAATACCTCATAGTACGAGCCCTTGCCGACCGCTTTCAAAATATTTGTGTTGTTGGCGATGATGCACAAAGTATTTATGCCTTTCGTGGAGCCAATATCAATAATATTTTAAATTTTCAACGCGACTATGAAGATGTAAAATTATACCGCTTAGAACAAAATTACCGTTCCACCAAAAACATTGTGAATGCTGCTAACTCCATTATTGATAAAAATCAAACCAAGCTTGACAAAGTCGTATGGACCGCCAATGAAGAAGGCAATCGCATTGTGGTTAATCGATCTTTAACAGACGGAGATGAGGGGCGTTATGTCGCCAGTTCAATTTTTGAAAATAAAATGAATCAGCAGGCAAAAAATGGTGATTTTGCAGTACTCTACAGAACCAATGCGCAATCCAGAGCCATTGAAGACGCCCTGAGAAAACGCGGGATTGATTACAGAATTTATGGCGGGCTTTCATTTTACCAACGCAAGGAAATTAAAGACGTACTCTCCTACCTTAGACTGATTGTCAATCCAGCCGATGAAGAAGCTTTAAAACGGATCATTAACTTTCCAGGACGTGGCATTGGACAAACAACTTTAGACAAGCTGATAGTCAGCGCAAATGCGGGAAACACATCTATTTTTGAAGTTCTAAAAAATATTCACAGCATTCAACTAAATCTAAATTCTGGCACCAAAACAAAATTGTCCAATTTCTGTACGATGATAGAAAGTTTTCAGGTCATGAACCAAACGGCCAATGCCTTTGACCTGACCGAACATGTCTGCAGAGTGAGTGGTTTGATCCAAGAATATAAAAAGGATGGCACTCCGGAGGGCATTATGCGAATGGAAAATGTAGAGGAATTACTGAATGGGATTAAAGATTTTGTACAAGGTCAACAAGAACTTGCCGATTCTTCTGGGGCGTTGGCGGAGTTTTTGGAGGATGTGGCACTTGCAACTGATTTAGACAACGACCAAGGAAACGAAAGCGATAAAGTGGCCTTGATGACCATTCATTTGGCTAAAGGCTTGGAATTCCCCTACGTTTATATTGTTGGACTAGAGGAAGATTTATTCCCGAGTGCCATGAGTATGAATACCCGCGCCGAGCTAGAAGAAGAAAGGCGCTTGTTCTATGTAGCGGTTACTAGAGCTGAAAGACAAGTGTATTTGACCTATGCCCTAACTAGATACCGTTGGGGAAAACTCATCGATGCAGAACCCAGTCGCTTTATTGAAGAAATTGATGAAGACTACATAGAAAACACCACACCAAAAGAAGAAAAACGTTTCAATCCGATGCTCAGTGCCGATATTTTTGGGGATGTAGAACCCCATCAAATTCGTTACAAAAAACCTTCCTTCACAAAACCAAAAACAACCCCCAAAGTGACACCGCCTCCAAAACATCTCAAAAAGCTAACAAAGTCTACCAATAAATCTAACCTATTTGATTCCAAACTTGTTACAGGTAATATTGTTAACCACCAACGGTTTGGTAATGGAGAAGTTCTTAAAATTGAAGGCAAGGGTGCCGATTTAAAAGCGGAAATTAAATTTAAAGCCGTAGGAGTCAAAAAGTTATTATTGCGTTTTGCGAAACTTGAAATTATATCTTGAGATGGCTGAATTGATAAAAATATACCCAGAAAATCCACATCCAAGCGCCATAGAAAAAGTGGTTAAATCACTTAAAAATGGTGGGCTGGT
>PAQB01000010.1 GCA_002709185.1 Flavobacteriaceae bacterium | reverse complement strand
CCCATTCCAGGCTATAAAACCCCTGCGCAATTGGAACTTTTTCTAAGACTTTTTGGTGAAGACCTCTATAAAACGCTCAACAGCCAAGAGGCTTTTAACGACTATCAAAAATCTTTTGTACCTACCTTTACGCCCTAGGGCCTAACTTGGAAAACAAAGGCTCCTTTTGAAGCGGTATCATGAAATTTAATCTCATACTTTAGGCAAGTTTTTCGCCAGCGTTCAATGAAGCTTCTGTAATTACTACCATCTGCCAGGATCAATTTGGGACGCAGGACTTCAATCAAATCTTCTAAATGTATTTTTGGACTATTGGTTAGCAATACCCAATCTACCTGTGTTTTTTTTAATTTATAAATACCCAAAGTGTCCACCAACAATAAATTTTTGTCTCCGATGCTGTAAAATTTCTCAAGGGGTTTAAAATTTACACCAAGAAGCCCTTCTCTACTTGTGTAATTTTCAAGGAAATAAGGCTTTATAGTATCCACTTGATGCAGTTGAAAATTTGAGCTATTTCTAAAACCTAAAACCGTTTTTTTGATTTGATGAAAGACTGTAAATTCTTTTTTAGGATTAAGATTTAGTTTTTGCAAACAGTACATATGAAACACTGCCATAGCGCTTAACATAAAGATTATGTTTTTATAATTTCTATTGCTAAAAAATCGAAGACACAAAAAAATCAGTCCATACAACCCCCAAAGCATCCATTGATCGAAAGGAATATTTTTAAAAATCAAAAATTCGTGAGTCGCTACCCAATTTACATAACGATTCATTTGGTTAAGCACTGCTTCAAAGCTCAATTTAAGCATTGAAATATAACCGCCCATCATGGCTAATAAAACCACCAAAGCCCCTAGATACAGCAATACAATAAGCAAGGGCAGGACCACAATATTTGCCAAAAGGAATACGCCTGGAAATTGATGAAAGTAATAGAGCAGTAGGGGTAAAATACCAATTTGAGCTGCCAATGAGACCTTCAGTGTCGCATTAAAAAATTCAATAAACTTGAATTTTGAAGTCCAAATACGGTCTAACTTTGGTTTTACAATTATGATGCCCAAGACGGCCAAATAACTCAGCTGAAATCCCACATCGAAACACTGCATGGGATTGATGATTAAAATAATAAAGGCCGATATAAAAAGGGTGTTGATGCTGTTTGTTTGTCTGTTCAGCATTTCTGCAATTACGAATAAACTGAACATGGAAACTGCCCTTACAATGGAGGGACTCAGTCCGGTAATAAGCGCAAAAATCCACAGCAGACATATGATGGAAATGCTACGGATTTGCTCCCCTTTTTTTATCCACAATAAAGGTCGTAGTAAGAGTTTAAAAAACAGCAATAAAATCCCAACATGTAAACCCGAAAGTGCCAAAATATGAAGCACCCCAGCATTTTTATAATCGGAGGTTATATCTTCAGGAATTTCGTTACGATTACCCAAATAAAAAGCTTTTAGAAAGGCGATTGAAGTGGGTTTAAGTTGCAATGAGTCGATCTTATTTTCTATTTTTTTATTGAGTTTGAAACTTTCTCCCAACACACTTTTTTTTGATGTTTTGTATATTTTTAGCGTTTCAGTGTTGGATTTTATTTGATGAAAGATCCCTTTTCGTTTTAAATAGGTTTTGTAATTATAATCATGGGGGTTTTTAGGCTTTAAAATGGGAATCAACCGAGAATACATCAAAACGATGTCACCAACTTCAATTGTTTTTTTTAGGGAGTCTTTACGAATGTTTAGCAAAACTTTTCCAGAAACTCTTGTTGTATCTAACTGTAAAATTTTAGCATAAAACCGCTGGTTGTAGGCAGTAGATTTTAAAACGGTTCTTATTTGTAGCAGGACTTTTTTTTTGGTTTGATTTTTAGAATCCAACAGATGCACATAATGTTGTTTGTTGTCTTCGGGGGTTCTTAATTTTGTAACTGTTATTCCCATCGCCACCATCAGCAAAAGCATGATAAGGCTTATCAAGGTCTTGTGCTTGATATGGTTTTTAAAATGTAAGTAAGCCAATGCTATTATCAACAGCGAAAGCGCTGTCAAAAGTGTGATCCAAGGGATGGCTGTATCCTCACACACGAGGATGCCAATGATAAGACCAAGGGTCATTTTCGGGATGGGAAAATAAAAGGCATTCACAACATGATCCCATGGGCATGGGATTGGATTTGGGTTCTTTATTGGCTAATGTACGGAATCAAAAATTAGTCCGGCCACTTTTTCACTGGCGCCACGGCCGCCCAATTTGTCTTCCAGACGCTTATAATCCGTCTTCAGCCGTTGTTGTGTTGCGCTGCTGAGGATATTTTTGAGTTCTTGGGTCAAGCGCTGTGTGTTGAGGTCGTTTTGGATGAGCTCACAAACCACTTCTCTGGCCATGATCAAATTCACCAAGGAAATAAAATCTAGTTTGACTACGCGCTTTCCAATTTGATAAGACAACCAACTGGATTTATAACAAACCACTTGCGGGACTTTAAACAGAGCGGTTTCTAAGGTGGCCGTGCCAGATGTTACCAAGGCGGCCTCGGCCATGCTCAATAGATCGTAGGTAGCATTGCTCACAAATTTGACCCGCTTACTATTTACAAGGGATTTGTAAAAGGCCTCAGATTGGCTGGGTGCCCCAGCGATCACAAACTGATGCGATGGAAAGGCCTCAACCACAGACAGCATCACCGCCAACATTTTTTTAATTTCTTGTTGTCGACTGCCCGGCAATAGCGCAATGATGGGTTGGTCTGTCAAGCCATATTTACTGCGTATGGCTTTGGTATCTTGCTCTGGGCGGTTGGCAATGGCATCAATCAGGGGATGGCCAACAAAAGACACCGGCATTTGGTGCTTGTCTTCATAAAAAGGTTTTTCAAAAGGTAAAATCACGTGCATATGGTCAATGTCGCGTTTGATTTGCTCGATTCTGTCCTCTTTCCAAGCCCAAATTTGAGGTGAGACATAATAATGGGTTTTAAAACCTTGAATTTTGGCCCATTTGGCGATGCGCAAATTAAAGCCAGGGTAATCTATAAAAATGATACAATCGGGCTGGTAAGCGGCAATGTCTTTTTTGCAAAATTTCAGATTTTTAAGCACAGTTCTCAGATTTAAAACCACTTCTAAAAACCCCATAAAAGCCAAGTCTTTGTAGTGCTTTATAAGTGTCGCTCCAGCAGCTTCCATCAAATCGCCGCCCCAAACTCTAAATGCCGCAGCCTTGTCTTTTTGGCGCAATGCCTTGATGAGATTTGAACCGTGTAAATCTCCTGAAGCTTCGCCTGCAATGATGTAATACTTCATCTTAGAGTTTAATTAAAAAAGTAAAAACCGCAATGAGAACAGTTGCTGTCAAAACACCAGCAGCTCTCGCCTCTTGATTTTTTCTCAAAAAGAAAAAAAAGCAAATTAAATTTAATATGGCGCCCAAACTGATGAGTTTTCCAATAAAATTTTCAGACCCTGCGGCTTGGAGCACCTCATAGACCCCATCGCTGCGTCCAGAAAATTTGGCCATGAGAAACCCAACCAATACAAGGCCAATAAAATTAGCGGCAACGCCCACTAAACTTCCAATTAAAATTTCTTTTTTATCCATTTAAATCCCAATCGTTGAGTTCGCTGAGGTATTGATGTGCTGTCAAATCAAATTGTACGGGAACCACAGAAATATAACCTTCTTTAAGGGCCCATTCGTCGGTGTCTTTTCCCTTGTCGTGATTTATAAACTCCCCTGTGAGCCAATAGTAATTGCGGCCCATAGGACTTTGGCGTTTGTCAAATTTTTCAACCCAATTGGCATTGGCTTGTCGGCAAACTTTCAAGCCCTTAATGTCTTTTTTAGGAAGGTTCGGAACATTAACATTTAGAACAATGCCTTTTTGAAGCCCCTTCTCTAAGACTTTTAAACAAAGGGATTTGATGTAACTTTCTGCCGCGCTAAAATCGGCATCCCAATTGTAATTTAAGAACGAAAACCCAATGGCGGGAATTTCGCTCATACCGGCTTCAATAGCGGCGCTCATGGTGCCAGAATAGATGACATTAATAGAAGAATTGGAACCATGGTTGATTCCAGAGACACACAAATCTGGTTTTCTGTCTAAGAGTTCGTGTACGGCCAGTTTGATACAATCAGCTGGCGTTCCAGAAGTGCTGTACTCTTTTTGCGGGCCATCGTCAATGTGTTCCCGCTTGCAATACAAGGTATTGTTGATGGTAATGGCATGACCCATGGCACTTTGTGGGCTGTCTGGTGCCACTACAATGACATCCCCAATGCTATTCATCACCCGAATCAAGGTTCGAATTCCAGGGGCAGTGATCCCATCATCATTGGTCACAAGAATCAGCGGTCTTTTGGTCATTTTTATTTGTTTTCAACCACAAAAGTAAGTAATTTGTCGCTGATGCAATGTTTTTATTAGCTTTAACAAAAAATTATTAACTCATCCCTAAAGAAATGCATAATTTACTTTACTTTTAAAGTTCATTTTGTAACCTACAACAGTTTTAAACAATGAAACGAAACTTAAACATTTTTCTGCTGGCCATCTTTGTTGCTTTTGCGTCCTGCAGTTTTACCACCAAAACGTTTGACAATCCAGATAAAGACAAGCTGTTGATGCAACTCATTACCTATTTGCTCGAACAAGGGCATTTTCAACCCAAAGATTTTAACGACGATTTTTCAAGAGATGTCTACAGTCGTTTTCTAAAACGCGTCGATCCTTACAAGCACTATTTTTACCAATCAGACCTTGATAATTTCAAGAAATTTGAGCTTGAATTAGACGATCAGATTCGAAATTATGATGTTCAGTTTTTCAATCTTGTCTATGAGCAATTGATGCTGAGAATTGAAGAGTCAAATGCCACTTACAAAGCAATTTTAAGCAGCCCTTTTGATTATGACATCGATGAAACTTTTCAGTCAGATCCAGATCAGTTGGAATTTGTGAATTCAAAAAAGCAGATGCGTGAGCGCTGGCGAAAACAACTTAAATTAAGCACACTTTCAAATTACCATGACCTGGTTTCAGAACAAGATTCCAATAAAGAAGATTCAGAAACTATCTTAAAATCCAAAAGTGAATTAGAAGCGGAGTCTAGAACTGCGACCTTAAAAAGCTTAGAAGAAACTGCTGTTTATATGAACGATTTGCGTCGTGATGATTGGCTTTCTATGTACATCAATTCCATCGCGGAATCTTTTGATCCCCATACATTTTACTTTGCCCCTCAAGATAAGGAGCGCTTTGATGCTTCCATGTCTGGAAAATACGAAGGCATTGGAGCACGTTTGCAAAAGAAAATGGATGAAATTACCATTACAGAACTTATTTCTGGTGGCTCCGCTTGGCGCCAGAATAAATTACAGGTAGGGGATATCATTTTAAAGGTTCGACAAGAAGACGAAGAAGAATCGGTGAGTGTCGTTGGCATGCGCTTGGATGATGCAGTCAAACTCATCAAAGGGCCAAAGGGAACCAATGTCATTCTTACACTCAAACGCGTAGATGGGAGCATTGAAGATTTGAGGATTCCTAGAGACGAAATTGAATTGGAAGAAACCTATGCCAAGTCCAGTATTGTCAAGAAAGACAACTATGAATTTGGTGTTATCAACCTTCCTAAATTTTACATTGACTTTAAAGATAAAGACAGCCGCAACGCGACCACGGATGTCAAGAAAGAAATCCAGCGCTTGAAAGCAGAAGGCATGGACGGATTGGTTCTAGACCTTAGAAACAATGGCGGTGGGTCTTTGAAAACAGTGGTTGATATCGGCGGCTTATTTATCAAAGAAGGCCCTATTGTTCAAGTGCGGTCTACTGGCGAAGACCGTGAAGTGCTAAGTGACCGCGATAAAAATATTGATTGGGACGGACCACTTGTCATTTTGGTCAATGAGTTTTCGGCCTCTGCCTCTGAAATTTTAGCCGCTGCCATGCAAGATTACAAACGCGCTATCATTATAGGCAGCAAACAAACCTATGGAAAGGGTACTGTTCAGAATGTCATTGATCTCAACAGAATGGTTCGTAATAACACATCGGGTGATATGGGCGCTTTTAAATTTACGACTCAAAAATACTACCGCATCAATGGAGGATCTACCCAATTAGAAGGGGTCAAAAGTGATGTGGTCGTTCCCAATCGCTATACTTATGTCGACATGGGCGAAAAGGACCAAGACAATCCCTTGCCATGGGATGAAATTCAACCTGCCAATTACACGCTTTGGGAAAGCTCAATTGATTATCAAATGATGATTGATCGCAGCAGAGCCCGTATGGATACCAGTCCCGAGATGAAACTCATTGATGAAAATGCTCAGTGGATTAAAAAAGTGCGGTCCAAAGATTTATACAGCCTAAGGTATGATGTTTATGATGCAGATTTAAAGCTTAATGAAAAGGAATCTAAGCGTTTTGAATCGCTCAAAGATTACGAATCTGGTCTGAGTTTTGAATCCTTACCCTATGAATTACCCATAATGGAAAACGATTCTGTGTTTAAGAAAAATAGAGAACGTTGGCACGAAACCTTGCAGAAAGACATCTACATGGAAGAGGCGCTCAATGTCCTTACTGATTTAACGCTGAATCCTAAGGGCGATGGTTTTACGGCTTTAAAAGAATAATTGCATTTTATGTCAGGACTTACGGCCTCTGCATTCAAAAAATTCAAACAAAATTATTTTGGGATTGCAAGTTTATGCTTTGTCATTCTCGTTGGTTTCATGGCCATATTCGCTTATGTCTTTGCACCTGATGACTCTCAATATGCCAATCAAATGCATTTGAGTATTCATTCCAAGCCTCCAGGTTTTGAGGTTTCAATGCTCATACAACCTAACGCGTCACCCAATCCNCAAAGTTTGATTGATAAACTCTTTTTTGGTGATAAATATCCAGNTANAGAGNTTCCAATTTTAAGTTACCAAATACAACAGCAAAAGCTNAGCTACCAACCCTANNATTCAACAGGCTTGGAAGGCTTGGAAAAAGTCATTGATCTTGAGGCNTTTCCNAAGGTTCANATANAAAANAAGAAGTTTTATTTAGGAACNGATAAATTTGGCCGTGATCTTTTAAGTCGCATCTTAGTNGGGGCGAGAATTTCGTTTTTTATAGGGTTTNTTGCCGTTTCTATTTCACTGCTACTNGGGCTTTTATTGGGCAGTCTTGCGGGCTATTATGGCGGACGCATTGATGCCATAATCATGTGGCTCATAAATGTCACTTGGTCCATTCCTACACTTTTATTGGTGATTGCAATCACCCTGGCATTAGGAAAAGGCTTTTGGCAAGTATTTATTGCTGTTGGATTGACCATGTGGGTAGAAGTCGCTCGTGTGGTGCGTGGCGAAGTTATGAGTGTAAAAGAACAACAGTACATAACTGCCGCTCGTGCTTTGGGTTTTTCAGACCTTAGAATCATCTTCAAACACCTACTTCCCAATATCATGGCGCCGGTCATTGTAATATCAGCGGCTAACTTTGCCGCCGCAATCTTGATAGAAAGCGGACTCAGTTTTTTGGGCATTGGTGCACAGCCCCCAATGTCTAGTTGGGGTGCCATGATCAAAGCCCATTACAATGCGATTATTTTAGGGAAACCTTTTTTGGCACTCATTCCTGGATTTTGCATCATGGCGTTGGTGATGGCTTTTATGCTGATAGGAAATGCCCTTCGGGATGCCTTGGATGTTAAAACTTAAGCAATTAGTTATCTTGTGGTGGATATTTTTCTAAGATTGCGGCTACAAATTCTACAATACGGGCTTCTTTTTTATCCATTCGGCTACTGAGGTAGCCTTCGCCCATACCTTGCCAAACCAATTCTTTTTTATTGGCATCAATCAGGTCGATGTAAAGTGTACCGCTAGATGAATTTGAGACACTGGTTTGATTCCAACCCATCATTGGGCCCCAGCCCCAGCCCCAATTCATGCCCCAACCGTACATGCCGAAGTTTTGGTTGTAAACATTCACTTCTTGACGCTCTTTTGTGAAAATATTGACCAATAGATCCGGCGTATCGGATTTTACAAATCCTTTGGCCAGCATTTCGCTTTCTACGGCTCTTAAAATCCTTCGTTTGTCTAAATCACTAATTTTTGCCTTGTCGATACCATCTTTAAAAAACGCAAAACTTTTATAGGTGTCAAAACTCACGGTGCGATCGTAATCTGCAGCCACTCGGACCGATTCGCAAGAAGTCATTGAGAAAACAATGACAGTGATAAGTATTAAATAATGTTTCATAACGATTTTTTTAAGAGTTAAATAGTATCCAATAGGGTGTCATCGACATTGTTTGGGAGGGTCACTTTTAAATTTGGCTCATTTTCCATGGCTCTTTTGATAGCGAAAACCGCCCCTTTATTTCTGGCCCAATTGCGTCTTGCAATCCCATTGTTAACGTCCCAAAACAGCATTGACTTTAACTTTCTATCAGCTTCTTTAGAACCATCAAGAACCATACCAAACCCCCCGTTGATGACTTCTCCCCAGCCAACACCACCACCATTGTGTATGCTCACCCAAGTAGCCCCTCGAAAACTGTCTCCAATTACATTTTGAATGGCCATGTCTGCCGTAAACTTAGAGCCGTCGTAAATATTGCTTGTTTCTCTGTATGGTGAATCTGTTCCAGAAACATCGTGGTGGTCGCGTCCCAAAATAATCGGCCCTATTTGCGCCGCTGCAATGGCCTTGTTAAAAGCTGCTGCAATTTTCATTCTTCCCTCTGCATCAGCATATAAAATACGGGCTTGTGAGCCCACAACCAACTGGTTTTCTTGCGCCCCTTTGATCCACTGGATATTGTCTTGCATTTGTTGTTGAACTTCATCTGGCGCATCGGCTATTATTTTTTCTAAGACGGCGCAAGCAATGGCATCTGTTTTGGCCAGGTCTTCTTCAGACCCACTTGCGCAGACCCAACGAAAAGGGCCAAATCCATAGTCAAAACACATAGGACCCATGATGTCTTGCACATAACTGGGGTAAATAAAATCTTCACCATTATTTTGTAGAATATCGGCGCCTGCACGAGAGGCTTCTAAAAGAAATGCATTTCCGTAATCAAAGAAATAAGTACCTCTATCCGTATGTTTCTTAATGATTTTCGCATGGCGAACCAAGCTTTGCTCTACTATCTTCTTAAACTTTTCTGGAGCATTCCGCATCATTTCATTTGAAGCCTCAAGGGACTGTCCTGCAGGATAGTAACCGCCAGCCCACGGGTTATGTAATGAGGTTTGATCGCTTCCTAACTCTACAAAAATATCAGCTTCATAAAATGCTTCCCATACGTCGATTACATTGCCCTGATAGGCAATTGAAAGTACTTCTTTATTTTCTTTTGCCTTTTTTACACGCTCGACAAGGGCCTCAATGGTTTCAATCACTTCATCCACCCAACCTTGGGCATAGCGTGTTTGTGTGGCTTTTGCATTGACTTCTGCGCAAACTGTGATACATCCAGCAATGGTACCGGCCTTGGGTTGTGCACCACTCATACCACCCAATCCAGCAGTTAAGAAAATATGACCTTTTGGGTTTTTGTTTATTTTTCGAAAGGCATTTAAAACAGTAATGGTTGTTCCGTGTACGATACCTTGAGGACCAATGTACATATAACTCCCAGCTGTCATCTGTCCAAATTGGGTCACGCCTAAGGCATTATACTTTTCCCAATCATCTGGTTTTGAATAATTTGGAATCATCATCCCGTTGGTCACTACCACTCTTGGCGCGTCTTTGTGAGATGGGAAAAGGCCCATGGGATGTCCAGAATACATCACCAAGGTTTGCTGGTCATTCATTTCAGATAAATACTGCATGGTCAGTCGGTACTGTGCCCAGTTGGAAAACACCCCACCATTACCTCCATAGGTTATAAGTTCGTGAGGGTGCTGGGCAACCGCATCGTCCAAGTTATTTTGAATCATAAGCATTATGGCGGCTGCTTGTTGGCTATTGGCTGGGTAGGCCTCTAAAGGGCGGGCATATATTTTGTGGTCAGGGCGAAATCGGTACATATAAATGCGTCCGTATTGGTCCAGTTCGTTTTTAAATTCTTTGACAAGTATACTGTGAAATTTTTTATCAAAATAACGAAGTGCGTTTCTTAAAGCTAACTTTTCTTCTTCCTTGGTTAGTATTGCTTTTCTTTTTGGTGCGTGGTTGTAACTCTGGTCGTAGGGCTTTAGAGTTGGAAGGATATTTGGAATTCCTTCTTTAATTTCGTCCTGAAAGGTTTTAATTTTTGGATCCATAAGAACTAATTTCCGGTATTTTCATTTGCATTGTAACTATAGACACAGTGCCAGCAATGGTTTCCACAACAGAATTGGCATTTTATTTGGTATTGTATGTTAAAAAAACGGAAACTCTATAATGTAATGTAAAATGCCGTTTCTCTTGTGGTATTGGGTTTCACTTAAACAAATATAAAGTAATTTATAGACAAAAAATACAACTCTAAATAAGGTCTGTATCGTTATAGGTTTTTTATTTTTACAATTCTAAAACCATATTGAGTGATATATGCTTGAATTTATTTCTGTTGAAAATATTAAATTGACCCCTCAGATTTTTTTAAAGCCTGAGTATGCAATTCACCCTACCGTTTCAGGGAATAAACTCAGGAAACTGAAATACAATCTTGATGAATTTAAAAAAGAGAATTATCAGGGTATTTTGACTTTTGGTGGTGCCTTTTCAAACCATATTGCTGCAACGGCTGCTGCTGGATATAGACTGGGTATTCCTACCATTGGCGTCATAAGAGGCATGGAAGTTTCTGCCAAAATTGAATCTAACCCGACTTTGAGCTATGCTCAAAAATGTGGTATGAAGCTGAAATTTATCAGCCGCGCTGAATACAAGCTTAAAGCCGAAAAATCTTATCTGGCTTCATTAGAAAATAAATACCCTAAATATTATATGATTCCCGAGGGGGGAACCAACCACTTAGCCGTTAAAGGCTGTGAGGAAATTCTAACGGATGAAGACCGACAATTTGATGTCATTTGTTGTGCTGTGGGAACCGGAGGAACGCTGTCAGGTATAATTAATTCCAGTCTGCCCCATCAAAAAATAATTGGATTTCCTGCCTTAAAAGGGGCTTTTTTAAAGCAAGATATTTGTAAATTTGCAAAGCAGTCCAATTGGGAGTTGTGTCAAGACTATCATTTTGGAGGCTATGCCAAGGTTCATGTGGAATTGATTGAATTTATTAACCGTTTTAAGCGCGAATTTAATATTCCATTGGATCCGGTTTACACTGGAAAAATGTTATTTGGTATTTTTGATCGGATGAATAAAGGCATGTTTTCAAAGTCTCAAAAGGTTTTAGCCATCCATACTGGTGGGTTACAAGGCATTCATGGGATGAATCAAAAGTTGCGAAAAAATAATTTAGATTTGATGGTATGAAAAGAATCATCGTATTGATTTTAATAGGCTTTGTTTTATCTAGTTGCGGGGCCAGAAAAAGGGCAAACCAAAAGGACAAGGATGGTGGGAAGATTTCCATTCCAAATTCTGAAATTTCTGAGACACCCTCAACGGTGATCAAACCATCCTACAATACAACAGAGCAATACATTGCTTTTTTTAAAGCAGAAGCCATTCATGAAATGAAATTGTATGGCATTCCTGCGAGTATCACTTTAGCACAAGGGATTTTGGAGTCTGGTTCTGGAAAAGGCCGTTTGGCAAGGGAGGCGAATAATCATTTTGGGATCAAATGTCACAATTGGAAAGGCGCTCGTATTTACCACGACGATGACCGCAAACAAGAATGTTTTCGAAAGTATAATGACCCCAATCAATCTTACAGGGACCATTCTTTGTTTCTAGTTGATAGAAAACGCTATGCGGATTTGTTTAAACATAAAGCAACGGATTACAAGGCCTGGGCCAAGGGGCTTAAAAAAGCAGGTTATGCCACAGATCCAAAATACCCTCAAAAATTAATTCAATTGATTGAGCGTTATAAATTATACCGTTATGATATTTTCGACAAGAAAAAAAGACAAAAAAATAAAATTAAGCAATCCTCACCGGTTTCTTTATCCTACACTGTTCAAAAAGGGGATACGTTGTATTCAATTTCAAAACGCTTCAACACCACCGTCACAAATTTAAAATCGCTCAACAAACTAAAGTCCAATGAATTAAGCATTGGACAATCACTTATTGTGACGCCAAACGAAAATCTATGAAATACCAACGCAGCAGTCAGTTATTTAAACATGCGCAAGCCGTTATTCCTGGTGGCGTAAACTCCCCAGTAAGAGCTTTTAAAGCTGTCGGTGGTACGCCTATTTTTGTTGACAAAGCTGAAGGTGCGTATCTATATGATGTTGATGGGAACCGATTAATTGATTACATAAACTCATGGGGTCCAATGATATTGGGTCATGCATATAAGCCTGTGGTGGATGCAGTTATTGAAAAAGCCAAGAAAGGAACGTCTTTTGGAATGCCGACTGCCATCGAAACCGAAATTGCAGAGCTGGCCATATCCATGGTGCCCAATATTGATAAAATAAGATTTGTGAATTCCGGAACAGAGGCTTGTATGAGCGCTGTTCGATTGGCAAGGGGTTACTCCGGTAGAGAAAAAATCATTAAATTTTCAGGATGTTACCATGGCCATTCAGATTCATTTTTAATTCAAGCAGGGAGCGGAGCGGTCACTTTTGGAACCCCTAATAGCCCAGGAGTAACCCAAGGGACCGCAAAAGATACGCTACTAGCCCCTTACAATAATTTGGAGGCTGTAAAAGAAATTTTTCTAGCAAATCCAGGAGAAATTGCAGCCATTATTGTGGAGCCGGTCGCAGGTAATATGGGCTGCATTCCGCCAGTGTCAGGATTTCTAGAGGGCTTAAGAGCTTTGTGTGACACCCATGACGCAGTGCTCATTTTTGACGAAGTCATGACCGGTTTTCGATTGGATAAAGGCGGGGTTCAGTCCTTGTACGGAATTCGTGCCGATATTGTATGTTTTGGTAAAGTTATTGGTGGAGGTTTACCTGTTGGTGCATTTGCAGCAAGTGCTGAAATTATGAAACAATTAGCACCTGAAGGACCGGTATATCAAGCGGGAACTTTGAGTGGGAATCCTTTGGCTATGGCAGCAGGTCACGCGTTATTGACGACATTAAATTCTGATGCCGAAGTTTACCAAAGATTGTCTGAGAAAACATATTATTTACACCAAGGAATTTCTAGAGCATTAAAACGCCATGACATTCCCCACACCATTAACAGGGTGGGCTCTATGATTTCTGTTCATTTTTCAGAAGCGCCTGTAACAGACTTTAAAACGGCTGGACTTGCAAACAATGCACGTTTTAAACAGTTTTTTCATGGCATGCTTAATGCTGGAATTTATATTGCCCCGAGTGCCTTTGAAAGTTGGTTCATTACTGATGCCTTGTCTTATGAAGACTTAGATTTTACGATTGCAGCGGTTAAGACTGTTGCGCGCTCTATTTGATTCTATAATTGACTTACAAGATCTCTTTCTCTAGCGCTATATAATGAGTCATTTCAACGTTGCCCAAGGGGAAAATTTGGATCTCACAATTGTAAGGTTGTTTGTTTTTCCGATAGTTTAAAAGCTGCGTTTTAAAAGGATTATTTTTTTTAAGATTCAAAGCAATTTCTGTGGTTGCTTTCGGGTCGGTTTTAGCACCCTGCAAAAGCCTTGGCGTTTTTCCTAAGACTTCTTTCTTTGTGTAGCCTGTCATGTTGGTGAAACCTTCATTTACCCAGACGATGTTCTGGTTTTTATCACAAAGAATTATGGCCTCAAAATCGGTAGCGTCAAAAATTGTTTGCAGGTCATTTTTCCAGCCGTGTCTTTTGGCGTAGGCATTAATCTTTTTTATATCCATTGCTTTTTTTGAAGCAATGAGCTGCTTAAAATAGCTATCACTAAACACATCCCAACTAACAAGGGGGAGAATGCTATCTACTTTTGTTACATTTTCTATACTGGCTTCTGATTGCGCTGGCGTTCCCGACAAGTAGAGGTCTAAGCACATTAATTTGTTGAGGTCTTGTTTCATAATAATAGGTTAAGTATTAAAAATTATAAAGTAATTAAACAAAGATTATGCCTAAATTACATGGTTGTGAATTAATAACTATAATTCAAGTTTTATTTTGGTTTTGGAGGGAATGATTTGGGTTATCCTAACTCAAATATATAAAAAAAAGCGGCTGTATTTGACAACCGCTCTTATATTTACTGAAAATTTGTACTATACTTGTGCAGTTTTCACCGTTTTTATAATACGCGCTGCAATTTTGTAAGGATCGCCATTGGAAGAAGGGCGGCGGTCTTCCAGCCAGCCTTTCCAACCTTTTTCGACAGTGATGATCGGAATTCTAATTGAAGCCCCTCTATCAGAGACACCGTAACTAAATTGATCAATAGACTGTGTTTCGTGCGCTCCAGTAAGACGCTGTTCGTTGTGAGCGCCATAGACAGCAATATGTTCTTTCACAACAGGTCTAAAAGCTTCACAGATTTTTTCATAAGTCTCTTTCGACCCACAAGTTCTGAGTGTAGTGTTAGAGAAATTAGCATGCATTCCAGAGCCATTCCAGTCTGTGTTGCCTAAAGGCTTGGGATGCCATACAACTTGTAAACCATATTGTTCTCCAATACGTTCTAACAAATATCTAGAGACCCACATCTCATCTCCAGCCTGTTTAGCACCTTTAGCAAAACATTGGTATTCCCACTGCCCAGCAGCTACTTCAGCATTAATGCCTTCAACATTAATACCAGCGTCAATTAATACATCGAGATGTTCTTCAACCATTTCTCTGGCAAATGTATTTTTTGCACCAACAGAGCAGTAAAATTGACCTTGTGGAGTTTGATCTTTTGGAAAGCCTACAGGTAGATTTGTTTCTACATCATATAGGAAGTATTCTTGTTCAAATCCAAACCAAAAGTCGTTGTCTTCATCTTCTATGGTCGCTCGTCCATTGGATTCATGTGGTGTGCCATCGGCATTTAAAACTTCGGTCATTACAAGATAGCCATTAATTCTTTGGGGATCTGGAAAGATTGCAACAGGGTTGAGCAAGCAGTCAGAACTTCCACCTTCAGCTTGTTGCGTGGATGAACCGTCAAAAGACCAAACGGGACAATCTTCTAATTTACCACTAAAATCTTCTTCAATCTTAGTTTTACTTCTTAAACTCTGTGTTGGTTTGTATCCGTCTAGCCAGATGTACTCGAGTTTTGATTTTGCCATAATTATGCAGTTAATTGATTAATAAAATGATATCTTCAAATATAATAATAAGGCATATTATGCTCATAAAATTGGGGTTTATTTTATTAACAAGTAAGTGTTTTTTGTGTATACCCTATTTTTTTGGGGGTCAAATCGAATTATTCATAAAATATGATATAATTTATCATTTAATTGTTAATAAAATCTAGTCAACTTATAAAATACATACGACTTTAAGTTTAAATTTGTTTATAATCTAAAACCCAGTAACAATGTCTACTTTAAGATTTGATGCACTAAAGGCATCTATGAACAGAACCCCACACAAAGTTGATGAAACATCAAAGCGTTCATCAATATATGGTGCAAATGTATTTCGACTTTCAGTCATGCAGACCTATTTACCCAAAGCAACTTTTAAAAAATTATTGACTGCTATTGAAAAAAACCAAACTATTGGTCGGGATATTGCCGATCAAATAGCCGTTTCTATGAAAGATTGGGCGAGCTCAAAAGGGGCTACGCATTACACCCATTGGTTTCAGCCTTTGACGGGTGCAACAGCCGAAAAACATGATGCTTTTTTCGAAACTACAAACAATGGACATGGTATTGAACACTTTGATGGCAATCAGTTGGTACAACAAGAACCGGACGCCTCCTCATTTCCTAATGGTGGTCTTCGCAATACCTTTGAAGCACGTGGATACACGGCTTGGGATCCAACATCACCAGCGTTTATTTTTGGCACAACACTTTGTATTCCCACTGTTTTTGTGGCCTACACAGGTGAAGCTTTGGATTATAAAACTCCGCTGTTAAGGGCGCTGCAAGCTGTTGATACAGCTGCCACCGCAGTGGCCCGCTATTTTGATAAAAATGTAAAAAAGGTATCGGCATCTTTAGGATGGGAGCAAGAGTATTTTTTAATTGATAAATCCTTGGCAGTGGCAAGACCAGATGTTGAGCTTACGGGCCGAACCTTGCTCGGCCATTCCTCTGCCAAAGGGCAGCAACTAGATGACCATTATTTTGGGACTATTCCTACAAGAGCACTTAACTTTATGCGTGATTTAGAAAATGAGTCTATTTTATTGGGAATTCCTGTAAAAACACGACACAATGAAGTGGCTCCCAATCAATTTGAGTTGGCTCCAATATACGAGGAAGCCAATCTAGCCGTAGATCACAATTCATTATTAATGGATTTGATGAAAAAAGTGGCAGAACGTCACCATTTTAAAGTTTTATTTCATGAAAAACCCTTTGCGGGAGTCAATGGTTCAGGTAAGCACAACAATTGGAGTTTATCTACAGACACTGGTGTAAATCTTCTAGCGCCTGGAAAAACACCGAAGAGTAATCTACAGTTTTTAACGTTTTTTATCAACACGATTAAAGCGGTTCATGACAATGAAGAACTTTTGAGAGCGTCTATCGCTTCTGCAAGCAATGACCACAGGTTGGGTGCCAATGAAGCGCCTCCAGCCATCATGTCTGTTTTTATTGGCGCGCAACTTAGCAAAGTATTAGGGGAGCTCGAGGGCGTTACCAAAGGAAAATTATCTCCCGAAGAAAAAACGGATTTAAAGCTTAATGTAGTTGGGAAAATTCCTGAGATTTTATTGGACAATACGGATCGGAATCGAACGTCTCCTTTTGCGTTCACAGGAAATAAGTTTGAATTTAGAGCCGTTGGATCAACAGCCAATTGTGCCAATCCAATGACAGTTTTAAATTCTATTATCGCACAACAACTCATTCAATTCAAAAATGAGGTAGATGTACTAATCGATAAGAAGGGACTTAAAAAAGATGAAGCTATTTTTAATGTACTCAGAGATTACATCAAAAAATCAAAGGCCATTCTTTTTGAGGGCAATGGCTATGGTGCGTCTTGGCAAAAAGAAGCCAAAAAAAGAGGCTTAAGCAACAATAAAAATACACCTGCTGCACTTAAGGTTAAAATTGCCCCCAAAACTATTGCACTCTATCAAGGACTGGAGGTGATGAATTCAACGGAAATTGAAGCGCGATACGAGATTGAAGTGGAAGACTATATTCACAGAATTCAAATTGAAGGTAGAGTCTTAGGGGATATTGCTAGGAACCATATCATTCCAACTGCTGTAAAATATCAAAATATATTGATTAACAATGTCAAAGGCTTGAAAGATATTTATGGCAGTGATTACAAAAAGCACGCCAGTGAGCAACTGATATTAATAGGAGATATTTCAAAATACATTAAGGCTATAAATTCTGGAGTTACCACCATGATTAATGAAAGGAAGAAAGCCAATGTGATTTCAAAATCTATTGAAAAAGCAGAAGCTTATTGCAATAAAATCAAACCGATGTTTGATGAAATTCGGTATGGATGTGACAAGCTGGAATTATTAATTGATGATGAGCTATGGCCTTTACCAAAATACAGAGAACTTCTTTTTACTAGATAAACTTAAAAAAACGCTCAAGTAATTGGGCGTTTTTAATTTAAATAAACAAATACTTTATTAGATTTGTAATTCATAAAAAGCGATGACTCAAGAGACAAGCCAACGGTATGCCCAACGCGGAGTATCAGCATCCAAATCAGATGTTCACAACGCCATTAAAAACATTGACAAGGGTTTGTTTCCTAAGGCCTTTTGTAAGATTGTCCCTGATTTTCTTACCAATGACCCAGATTATTGTTTGGTAATGCATGCCGATGGGGCAGGGACCAAGAGCTCTCTGGCTTATGCTTATTGGAAAGAGACCGGCGACCTATCCGTGTGGAAAGGCATTGCCCAAGATGCTCTTATCATGAATATTGATGATTTGATTTGCGTGGGTGCCACTGATCACATTATGTTGTCTTCAACCATTGGACGCAATAAAAATTTGATTCCAGGAGAAGTGTTATCCGCATTAATTAACGGCACGGAAGCGCTCATCCAGGATTTAAAATCACACGGAATCACCATCCACTCTACGGGTGGGGAAACGGCTGATGTTGGTGATTTGGTGCGTACCATAATTGTGGACTCCACAGTCACGGCAAGGCTGAAGCGCAGCGCGGTCATTGACAATGCCAACATCAAGGCAGGAGATGTGATTGTAGGTTTGGCATCATATGGTCAAGCAACCTATGAGAAAGAATATAATGGCGGTATGGGTAGCAATGGCTTAACTTCTGCCAGACACGATGTTTTTAGTAAAGACATTGCCCGCAAATTCCCTGAAACTTTCGACCCAGGAGTTCCTAAAAATCTAGTTTACACTGGAGGCGTTGAACTGACACAATCTATTGAAAACAGTCCATTAAATGCAGGTAAACTGGTGCTTTCTCCCACCCGAACTTACGCGCCGATTGTCAAAGAAATTTTGTCAAAATATGACGCAAATAAGATTCATGGAATGGTACATTGCAGCGGCGGTGCGCAAACAAAAATTTTGCATTTTATTGATGATTTACACATTGTAAAAAACAATATGTTTACTGTACCACCACTTTTTAAATTGATACAAGAACAATCCAAGACTGATTGGAAAGAAATGTATCAAGTTTTCAACTGTGGTCATCGCTTGGAATTGTATGTCGCCAAAGAAGTTGCAGACTCTCTTATTGCCATTGCTTCAAAATTTAATGTAGAGGCACAGATTATTGGTCATGTCGAAGCCTCTCCAGAAAAAAAATTAACCATTAAAAGTGAATACGGTACGTTTGAGTATTAACGTCTGGCTTTCATTCATCTCAAAAATTGTATTTTTGCAAACGATTTGTAGGCACTTATGTTAGAAAAAATTGAAATTATAAAGCAGCGTTTTGATGAAGTTAGTGACTTGATTATTCAGCCGGATATCATTTCAGATCAAAAGCGCTATGTTAAAATTAGCAAAGAATACAAGGACCTGAAAAAAATTCTAGACCGTGGTCAGCTTTACAAAACGCTCATATCTAACATAGAAGAAGCCCAAGAAATCATTGCAGATGGTTCAGACCCTGAAATGGTTGAAATGGCCAAAATTGAGCTTGAAGAAGCCAAGGGTCAATTGCCTAAATTGGAAGAAGAAATTAAAGTTCTTTTAATTCCTAAAGATCCAGAAGACGCCAAGAACATTGTAGTAGAAGTCCGTGCCGGAACAGGTGGGGATGAAGCTAGTATTTTCGCAGGAGACTTACACAGAATGTACACTAAATATTGTGAATCCAAAGGCTGGAAGGTTGAGGTTGTGGATTTCAATGAAGGGACTTCTGGGGGTTATAAAGAAATAATTTTTGAAGTTTCTGGTACAGACGTTTATGGTACCATGAAGTTTGAAGCGGGTGTACACCGTGTTCAGCGCGTACCCCAAACAGAAACACAAGGCAGAGTTCATACCAGCGCAGCCTCAGTTATCGTATTGCCTGAAGCAGAAGAGTTTGACCTTGAGCTTGATATGTCTGAAGTTAGGATTGAACGAACAACTTCCACTGGACCCGGTGGACAATCGGTCAATACGACTTATTCAGCGATCAAGCTTCACCATGAACCAACGGGCATGATTGTCAGTTGTCAAGATCAAAAATCATCACATAAAAATTTAGAAAAAGCATTGAAAGTTTTACGCTCTCGACTCTATGAGATGGAATTAGCAAAAAAACAAGCTGCAGATTCTGAAAAACGAAAAAGTATGGTTTCATCTGGAGACCGCAGTGCTAAAATTAGAACGTACAATTACCCTCAGGGACGCGTAACAGACCACCGTATTGGACTGACACTTTACGATTTATCAAATATTATAAATGGCGACATTCAAAAGGTTATTGATGAACTCATGCTTGCTGAAAATACCGAAAAACTCAAATCAAATTCAGATGTAATTTGAAATCTATGAACCTTGAAAGTATCGTATCGGAAATTAGAAAAAAACAATCTTTTCTTTGTATCGGATTAGATGTAGACCTGTCCAAAATACCAGCTCACCTTTTAGAGACGTCATCTCCTATTTTCGAATTTAATAAGGCCATTATTGATGCAACGCACCATCTTTGTGTTGCCTACAAACCCAATATTGCTTTCTATGAAGCTTATGGTCAGGACGGTTGGAAAGCATTAAAGCAAACCATTGATTATTTAAATGATCATTACCCTGAAATTTTTACTATTGCCGATGCCAAACGTGGCGATATCGGCAATACAAGTCGGATGTATGCCAAGGCATTTTTCGAAGATTTAGGTTTTGATAGCATTACGGTAGCTCCGTATATGGGTAGCGATTCCGTAGAGCCCTTTTTAGAATTTAAGGAAAAGCACACCATTCTACTCGCTCTAACTTCTAACCAAGGCGCTTTCGACTTCCAAACCCATGAAAATGCCAATACTACTTTATTTGAATCTGTTTTAAAAGCCTCTAAGTCATGGAAAAACGCCAAACAATTGATGTATGTGGTAGGGGCCACAAAAGCAGCTTATTTTAAAAAAATTCGACACATTGTTCCCAATAGTTTTTTACTAGTCCCAGGAATTGGAGCTCAAGGAGGTAGTTTAGAAGAGGTTTGTAAGTATGGATTAAATGCTGAAGTGGGTCTTTTGGTCAATTCTTCCAGAGATATAATTTATGCATCTAATAATACAGACTTTGCCTCCCAAGCTGCGAATAAAGCAAAGGCGCTGCAACAACGAATGCAAAAAATTCTGTCTAATAATTAGTTTTTAGGATAATTTCTTAGGATATCTAAACTTTAAAGCGTGAGCATCCAATATTTGTGAAGGCGTTTAAATTTTTTCAGTTCTCTTCTTAGGATGTTCATGAAGGCTTTACCATTACTATTGCATTGTTCGAGACGTTTGCAGTTTTGCATCAGCCGATAGGTCAACCACCGCAATGTACGCGCATGCATGTATTTTTTGTCCGCAATAGCAGTGCGTTCTGCTTTAATGATTTCTTCAGAAAGGGAAATAGATTGCTGAACAATATCCCCTGAAAAGTAAATATTGGGATCTTCTGATCCATTTGAATTCAGCGGGGCAAGGTCAATCATTAAATAAGCAGAAATCGCTCTAGAAAGCCTTCCAATCTCTTGTGCCTTTTTGTGTAAACTATTGTAAAATTCTGCGTCGTTGGAATGCATTTTTTTTTCTTCTATATATACAAAGTTAAATCCAATAAGGATTAGTTGTATTTAATTATTAAATATAAATTATAATAAATCTTTAATTTTTTATTATTTTTGATAAATTTCATTAATAATGAAACTCGACCGCATTCATACTAAAATTTTAGCAGCGCTACAATCCAATGCAAGAATCTCCAATACACAAATTGCCGCTTCGGTAGGAATTTCATCTCCAGCCGTCGCAGAGCGCATAAAAAAAATGGAAGATTCGGCCGTTATTCTGGGCTATCATGCCAAGCTAAGTCCAAGGAAATTGGGTCACGGCATTAGAGCTTTGATTACCATTCGTGCCTTTATGGGACGGCTGCAGCCTTTCTTACACAAAATAAAAACCTATAAAGAAGTTGTTAATTGTTACAGAATCACTGGTAATGAAAATATTGTCATGGAGGTTGTTTTTACCGACCAACAACACTTGGAAAAATTTATAGATGAATTGATTACTTATGGAGAAACTAAAACACAAATCATTCTTTCAGATGTTGTTTCTGGTCAACCTCTAAAACATGCCCAATTTTGAACCAAAAATTTAAATTAACAGCCGTATTTTGTATTTTTTTAGTCTGTTTCAATTGTAAAGAGGGCAAACGTTTTTCGACTGCCGAATCTGAATTTCAAACATCGCTGAATGCGCTTTTTAAAGATGCCTCTAGATCTCCCCTAAAGCCTGAAAACTTAAAGACCTTTAAGGGGTTGTCATTTTTCCCTGTTGATTCAAGTTTTGTCGTGGTTGCAAAGTTAAAAAGAACAAATACTAGCAATTTTTTTGAAATGAAAACAAGTACCACCAGGCTATCCAAAGAACGTGTATTTGGTATTTTAAGCTTTAAAATTAAGGGATTAGACTACACTCTAAAGGTCTACCAAAGCGAAAGTTCTGTATTGGAATCAAGTGATTACTTGTTTTTGCCTTATTTGGATGCCACCAATGGGTTAACAACTTATGGAGGAGGTCGATATATCGATTTAACCATCCCAGATGGAGATCACATTTGGTTAGATTTTAACAAGTCCTACAATCCTTATTGTGTTTACAACGCGCGTTATTCTTGTCCTATTGTTCCTAGAGAAAATTTCTTACCAATCAAAGTTGAAGCGGGTGTGATGTACAATTATAAAAATTAAATCTGTTTCGCGAAAAACAACCCAAGCATGACCGCCAGTAAGCCTAACAAAATCGAGGCCCCAGTATACAGCCCGAATTGTAAATAGTCACCAGATTTCAAAAACAATTGGTTTTCAGCGGCGAAGGCTGAAAAAGTAGTAAAACCCCCACAAAAGCCTGTGATCAATAAAATAGATTGATTTTCACTTAGGGTCTCAGTTTTGAGCCCATAACCCATAAATATACCAATCAGAAAACAACCTAAAATATTGACAGTAAAAGTACTCATTGGAAAGGCACCCGGTACCGTTTGAAATATTTTTCCAAAGCCGTATCGAAGAGCGCTGCCCAAGCCACCCCCTAAAAATACGAGTAAAGCATGTTTCATAACATTAAATTATTTTTTCAATGTACGACCATTCATTGATATGGACTATGTTATAACTAATTAACAATAGTCCCACGAAATTATAAATTTCTTTTTAATCGAAAACCTTGAAAAAATAATTTTTTAGAAAACCGAATAATCCTGATGATGCTATCACACTTTTTTTAAATAAAATTTTGGACTTCTAGTTTATTTTTGAAACCTAAATTAAACCTAGGTACGATTGCAAGTAATATATAAGCAATGGATTAATAGCCTAGCAGAAATTTTATAGCTGCAATTCCAGCGATAAAGGCAATAAAAGTCATCAGAATCCAAAGGACACCACTGTAATATTTTTGGTGTAATTCTTTATCTTTTTTGTAGGCTAAGATGATGATGATGATAAAAACAATAGCAAATAAAATACCAAAAATTAGTTGTCCGCGACTAAACATATTTATGTAAATTTAGGATCATAAAATTACAAAAAAAATCTTACCAATGAAAAAGAAAATTGATGCAGTTAAAACGTTTCATAAAGCCTTCAAGATTGGCTATAGAACCACCCCAAAAGCAGATTTAGGAGTTGCAAAAAATAAACTCAGGTTTGACTTAATGAAAGAAGAAAATGAGGAGTATTATGAAGCAGCTCAATCCAATGATTTGGTAGAAGTTGCCGATGCCCTTGGCGATATGTTGTACATTCTTTGTGGTACCATTATTGAGCATGGTATGCAGCATAAAATAGAATCTGTCTTTGATGAAATTCAGCGCAGTAATATGAGTAAACTGGGATCAGACGGAAGCCCCATATATAGGGCTGATGGGAAAGTGATGAAAGGGCCAAACTATTTCAAGCCAAATATCAAAGCCATACTAGAGTCTTAACTATCGGTCAAGTAACCTTGAATCGCCAGTTAAAAGGGTCCTCAGATTTATTAGTTTGAATGGAAGTAATGCGTTCTTTTAACCGAGAGGCAAACGTATTTTCAAGCTTTGGTAATACATAGTCTTTCTCTTTAAAACCATAGGCAGCAATGGGCGAAATCACAGCGGCAGTACCCGCTCCGAACATTTCATTGAGGTTGCCATTTTCTGAAGCTTCAATTAATTCTGATACTGTGAATTTTCGTACTTCTACTTTAATCCCTTCACTTTTTGCAATATCGATGATGCTTTTTCGAGTCACCCCATCTAGAATTCTGTCGCTTGTAGGACCAGTAATGAGTGTATCATTGATGCGGATGAAAATATTCATTGCCCCGGCTTCTTCAATATACTCGTGGGTATTGTCGTCGGTCCAAATCACTTGATTGTACCCCCGATCAATTGCCAATTGCGTTGGATAAAACTGCGCTGCATAATTTCCGCCTGCTTTTGCAAAACCTACGCCTCCATTTGCAGAGCGAGAGTACTTTTCTTCAATAAGTACTTTTACTTGTCCAGAAAAATAAGGTCCCGATGGTGCTGTTGCGATTAAGAAACGATAGGCATCGGCCGGGGAAGCGTGGAAGCCTTCACCAGTCGCAAATATTATAGGCCGAATGTAAAGTGAACTGCCTTCTTTTGATGGAATCCAAGCATTGTCAAGTTTTAAAAGCGCTTTTAAGCCTTCGAAGAAAACAGGCTTTGGCAGTTCTGGAATGGCCAAACGTTTTGCGGATTTATTAAGCCGTTTAAAGTTTTCATCGGGTCGAAACAGCCAGGTGTTAAAGTCTTTATCTTTGTAGGCTTTCATCCCTTCAAAAATAGATTGGCCATAATGAAAAATTTTAGAGGATGGCATGAGCGAAATGGGTTGGAAAGGTACAATTTCAGGGGCGCCCCACTCCCCATTGGTGTAATCGCAAATTAGCATATGGTCTGAAAACGTATTACCAAACCCCAAATTATTAAAATCAACACTTTTTAATTTAGAATGTTGTGTGGTCGTTATTTTTAAATTGTCCATTTTCTGGCATTCAAATTGATCTCAACAAATCTACTAAATTCATAACTTATTTGTACAAGGCATCCATAAAAAGTTATTATATTTAGAATTATAATTTTTTAAAGAATGAATAGAATATTTTTTTTGGCTTTCACTTTCCTTTTTCTTTGGAATTGTAAACCTAACAATCCACAACGCCTCCCTGTCAAAATTGAATCCACCACCTACTTATCCTACGGTAACTCATTTGATTATAACCATGTTTCATCAACTGATGAATTTACAAAAATAATGGTTGGCTTAAAAGATTCAGTTCAAGTTACAATGCGAGGAACCATTGGAGACGTTTGCTCCAAAAAAGGGTGTTGGATGACACTCCCATTGTCTAACGGAGAAGAATTAATGGTTCGATTTAAGGACTATGGTTTTTTTGTGCCTACAGATGCATCAGGTGAAGTTATTGTAAATGGGTTGGCTTATGTATCAGAAACTTCGGTGTCAGACCTTCGCCATTATGCAGAAGATGCAGGGGCATCGAGTGCTGAAATTGAAGCGATTATAGCACCTAAAATCACCTACAGTTTCATGGCTGACGGGGTCCTTTTAGCCGAATAAACCATAAATTTTGTTTTGAAACGTACTATAATCACCACTTCGGATGGATCAAAAACCATTCAAATTGAAGGTTGGAATGAGCAATACCATTCCATTCATGGGGCTTTACAAGAGGCCAAACACGTTTACATCAATGCCGGCTTAAAAACGTTTTTAGAACGCCAAACAAAACAAAACCCATTAACACTCTTGGAAATTGGATTTGGAACTGGACTGAATGCCCTTTTGACTGCATTAGAATCCCTGAATATTTCTCAGGAAATTTGTTACCATGGCATTGAAGCGTACCCTGTTACGGCAGATGAATTACAGGCATTGGAATATGATTTACTGATTGGTTCGGATCCCTCTATATTTCGACAAATTCACAGTTGTTCTTGGGAAGAGACCCAAAAAATTTTACCCCATTTTTCTATTGTTAAACGTCAAGCCTTTTTTTCTGACATTGCCGAAGCCAATGCGTATGACGTCATTTACTTTGATGCCTTTGGCCCCCGAGTTCAACCCCATTTATGGATCGAATCTATCTTTAAAAAAATGTATGAAGCCTTGCGGCCCAATGGTCTTTTGGTTACCTATTGTGCCAAAGGCAGTGTTCGCCGTAGTATGCAAGCAGTAGGGTTTGAAGTTGAACGCTTAGCAGGCCCCCCAGGGAAACGGGAGATGCTACGCGCTACTAAACTTTAACACTCTCCAACTTATGCTTAAATATTTGTTAAAGATTATTTTTTAGCACGATACAATCTAGTGATTCAATAATTTTGAATCGTGTCCAATAAAGTATTAATAACAGGCGCTTCAGGATTGGTTGGTACAGCACTAACGGATTCCCTAATTCAACAGGGTTACAAACTCCATATTCTAAGCACCCAAAAATCAAAAGTAAATACAAACAGTTATCCCAAAACATTCCACTGGGATCCCATGTCCAATAAATTAGATTTGCGCAGTTTAGAAGGTATAGATTCGATTATTAACTTGGCTGGAGCACCAATTGCCCAACGCTGGAATAAGGCCGCAAAAAGTGAAATTATAAATAGCCGCGTCAAGTCCTTGGAAATTTTGGCACATCATATCAAAACACATCATTTTCCTGTCAAGTACCTTGTAACGGCGAGTGCAATTGGAATTTATGCCAATTCTGTCACCCAATATTATGAGGAAAAACAGGCACAATTTTCCAGCAACTCCTTTTTGAGTTCTGTAGTTCAAAAATGGGAAGCTGCCTTAGGGGCTTTTGATAACGCGGATTTGAAAATTTGTATTTTAAGAATTGGAATTGTACTAGATGCCAATGGCGGTGCATTGCCTAAAATTATGTTCCCTATCAAAAACTATTTTGGAGCGGCTTTGGGTACAGGCAGTCAGTGGCAGTCTTGGATTCATACCGAAGACTTGGTTGGAATTTTTTCACACGCTTTAAAGTCTAAAATTGAAGGGGTTTACAACGCAGTAGCACCAAACCCAGTACAACAATCGGAATTGACAAATGCCATCGCTCGAATTATAGAGAAGCCTATTTACCTCCCCAATGTCCCCCAAACGGTCTTGAAATTAATTCTTGGTGAAATGTCTGCCATTGTCTTGGAAAGCCAGCGTGTTTGCTCAAAAAAAATTCAGAAAACAGGTTTTGATTTTAAATTCCATGAAGTTTCAGCGGCTCTTGAGGACTTGCTTCGATCTTAGACTTAGTTAAACCCATAAAAAAAAAGATGACATTTTGACATTTTTCGAAGAATGGCAGTACTTTTGCCATCAAAATATATAATTCATAATATTAAGAATACATTGTAAAATGGCTAAAAAAGAATCCAAGAAAAAGTTGAAATCTGAAAAAGCGTCAAAAACGGCATCTGTTCAAGGTGAAAAAACAATTTCTGTCGAAGATCAGTATAAGGCAGATTTAGAACAAGAAAAGGATAAGTTTTTGCGTTTATTCGCTGAATTTGAAAATTATAAGCGGCGAACAGCCAAAGAACGTATCGAACTTTTTTCAACTGCAAGTCAAGACGTAATTCAATCGCTCTTACCCGTTTTAGATGACTTTGACCGTGCCCTAGCAGAGATGTCAAAACACAAGGAAAATGATCTTTCCAAAGGGGTTGAACTCATTAAAAATAAATTTCAATCTACTTTGGAGCAAAAAGGTTTGAGTATCATTGAAGTCGACAAAGGTGATCTTTTTAACGCCGACAAACACGAGGCAGTGACTCAAATTCCCGCTTCCAGTGAAGATCTTAAGGGAAAGGTTATAGATGTCGTAGAAAAAGGATATAAACTAGGGGATAAGGTGATCAGATTTCCAAAAGTAGTCATAGGTCAGTAGAATAAACGCAAACAGCAAAATACAACATGGCAAAGCAGGATTATTACGAGGTATTAGGAATTACGAAAAGTGCCTCATCATCAGAAATCAAAAAGGCCTATCGGAAAATGGCAATCAAATACCATCCTGATAAAAATCCGGATGACAAATCCGCTGAGGAAAAATTCAAAATTGCTGCTGAAGCTTATGAAGTTTTGAGTGATCCTGACAAAAAAGCGCGATACGACCAATTCGGTCATCAAGCCTTTGAAGGCGCTGGTGGTTTTGGCGGTGGTGGAATGAACATGGATGACATTTTCAGTCAGTTCGGTGATATTTTTGGCAGTGCTTTTGGTGGAGGAGGATTCGGTGGTTTTGGCGGTCAGCGTCAAAGAACGCCTCGTGGCAGTAATTTGAGAATCCGCGTTAAACTTTCTTTGGAAGAAATTGCGAATGGGGTCGAGAAAAAAATTAAAGTAAAACGTAAGAAACAGGCCAAGGGCGTCACTTACAAAACGTGTTCTACTTGTAATGGCACCGGCCAAGTCACTAGAGTTACCAATACAATTCTAGGGCGAATGCAAACGGCCACTACATGTAACACTTGTGGTGGAACGGGTCAAATAATTGACAATCGTCCTTCCAATGCAGATGCCAATGGTTTTGTAACTGAGGAAGAAACGGTTTCCATCAAAATACCAGCTGGAGTCGAAGATGGAATGCAGCTCAAGGTCAGCGGTAAGGGAAATGCGGCTCCAGGCAATGGTATTTCCGGAGACTTGTTGGTTGCCATTTCTGAAGAACCTCATCCAAAATTACAGCGTGAGGGGGACAATTTACACTACGATTTTTATGTGAGCCTTCCAGATGCGATTTTAGGATCTTCCGTTGAAATAGAAACCGTTACTGGCAAGGTACGTCTCAAAATTGAACCAGGAGTTCAATCTGGTAAAATTCTACGACTTAGGGGTAAGGGTATTCCAAATATCAATGGTTATAACAAAGGAGATTTATTGGTTCATGTCAATGTATGGACTCCTAAAACGCTCAATAAAGAGCAAAAGGTCTTTTTTGAAAAAATGCGGGACAACGAGCATTTTTCTCCTAAACCCAAGAGCTCCGATAAATCCTTTTTTGAGAAAGTGAAAGATATGTTCTCTTAATAGACACTTTTCATTAATAATTTTTTAGATTTACAGTGTAACGCTTTTTAAATATAAACGTCTTACAATGTAAATTTTAAATTAATGAATGATCTTTTAGAAGTTCAGGGTGTATCCAAAAATTTCGCTGATTTTCAAGCACTTTCTAGAGTTACTATCAATGTGCCAAAACACAGTATTTTTGGCCTTCTTGGTCCCAATGGTGCTGGAAAAACAACTCTCATCAGAATTATCAATCAAATTACAATGCCCGACAGTGGAAAAGTCATCTTAGATGGAGAACCACTTCAGCCTCATCACGTTCAATACATTGGTTATTTGCCAGAAGAACGCGGTTTGTATAAATCTATGAAAGTTGGTGAGCAGGCACTTTATTTGGCACAACTCAAAGGACTGTCATATAAGGAAGCCAAAAAGCGATTGGTTTATTGGTTTGAAAAATTAGGAATTTCACACTGGTGGGATAAAAAAATCCAAGAACTTTCTAAGGGGATGGCTCAAAAAATTCAATTTGTAGTGACTGTACTGCACCAGCCCAAGTTGTTAATTTTTGACGAACCTTTTTCGGGATTTGACCCCATTAATGCCAATATTATAAAAGATGAAATTTTACAACTCAGAGCAGAAGGCGCAACAGTTATTTTTTCGACCCACCGCATGGAATCCGTGGAGGAACTTTGTGACCATATAGCCTTAATTCACGAATCTAAAAAAATATTGGATGGTAAACTCGAGGACATTAAGCGCCAGTATAAAACAAATGCTTTTGAAGTTGGTTTGTCAACAAAACATAAAACAGCATTGAAGCAAACAATTGCGGAGCGTTTTGACATAGCAACTGCAGATTTCAAGTCGTTGGAAGATGATTTAAAATTGAATATCAAGCTTACCCCCAATGACAGCTCTGACGATCTTCTGGCATTTTTAAGCCGGAATGCTTCTGTAAACCATTACAAGGAACTCATTCCTAATGCCAGCGAAATCTTCATTCAAACTGTAAAAAACAACGGATTATGAACCATCTGCCATTAATTATTAAAAGAGAGTATCTGGCAAAGGTCAAAAACAAATCTTTCTTGTTGATGACCTTTTTGAGCCCGCTAATTATGGTTGGATTTATCAGCTTAGTTACCTATTTGACTACAGTAAACAATGAGACAATAAGAACAATCTCTGTACTGGATGAATCCGAATTTTTTAAAGAAACTCTTATTTCAACAGAGTACACGAAATACCATTACCTTGATGGGGTTGATTTAGAATCTGCTAAAAGCATAAGCAATCAAGCCAGTTCTTACGGTCTTTTATATATTCCTAACCTGCCAATTGATTCCGTTTCAGAGGAGATTAAGTTTTTATCTGAAGATGCACCCTCTCTGACTTTCATTACAAGTTTAGAATCAAAAATTGAAAATAGGATAAAAGAACTAAAACTTGAAAAATCTGGCGTTGATTTGGCCAAAATTAAAGCTGCAAATACCAATGTGAATTTAGGTCAAGAAAGTTACGAGGGAGTAAAAACCTCTAAAGCTGGAAGTTTTATGAAACTGGCTTTCGGTGGTTTTGCCGGCTATTTATTGTTTATGTTTATCATAATTTATGGCAATTTAATAATGCGCAGTGTAATTGAAGAAAAAACCAGTCGCATTATAGAGGTTATTATATCTTCTGTGAAACCGATCCAGTTGATGCTAGGAAAGATATTTGGGACTTCCTTAGCGGGCATTACTCAATTTGCCATCTGGATTGTGTTGATAGGCGTTTTAATGCTCGCATCTTCTTTAATCTTTGGTGTAGATTTAAGCGCAACTCCTCAGCAAGAAATCATGACAGAGGCCATGAACAACCCCGCTGTAAATTCTGAATTGCAAGGCTACATCAACGATTTTAGAGCACTTCCGCTGTGGAATCTCATCATTGCCTTTGTATTGTTTTTCACTGGAGGATATTTACTTTACAGCTCCCTTTATGCAGCAATTGGGGCGGCTGTGGATAACGAGACGGACACCCAACAATTTATGATTCCTATTATCATGCCTTTGATTTTTTCTTTTTACATCGGATTCTTTACAGTTTTAGAAGATCCCCATGGCAGTATATCCACAATTTTCTCACATGTTCCATTCACATCTCCAGTTGTTATGCTTATGCGGATCCCATTTGGAGTTCCACTGTGGGAACAATTGTTGTCTCTTTTTATTTTAGTTGTTACTTTTGTGTTCACCGTTTGGATTGCTGCAAAAATTTATCGGGTTGGAATTTTAATGTATGGCAAGAAGCCAAGCTATAAAGAATTGATCAAATGGTTGAAATATTAACCCTTCATTAAAAGCAATGAATTGAATGTCAAGAATATTAATCATAGAAGATGAAGAAGCCATCCGTCGTGTTTTGGTAAAGATTTTATCCGAAGAAAATAGTTTGTATAAAGTTTTTGAAGCTGTGGATGGACTGTCAGGTATTGAATTGATTAAAAAAGAAGATTTTGATTTGATTTTATGCGATATTAAAATGCCAAAAATGGACGGTGTTGAAGTGTTACAAGCCGCAAAAAAACTCAAACCAGAAGTCCCAATTGTAATGATTTCGGGTCACGGCGATCTTGACACGGCGGTAAATACCATGCGGCTTGGTGCGTTTGATTACATTTCAAAGCCTCCAGACTTGAACAGACTTTTAAATACTGTTAGAAATGCCTTAGATCGCAAAAAACTAGTTGTCGAGAATAAACGCCTCAAGCGGCGCATCAGTCAAAAATATGAGATGGTCGGAGACAGTGAAGAACTCCATAACATAAAATCTATGATTGACAAAGTGGCTCCAACAGATGCGCGAGTATTGATCACAGGACCCAATGGTACAGGAAAAGAACTTGTGGCCCATTGGCTTCACCAAAAAAGTGACCGAAACAAAGGCCCTATGATTGAAGTTAATTGTGCTGCAATACCCAGTGAACTTATTGAGAGTGAATTGTTTGGACATGTGAAAGGCGCCTTTACAAGCGCCAATAAAGACCGGGCAGGAAAGTTTGAAACCGCACACGGCGGTTTGTTGTTTTTAGATGAAATAGGTGATATGAGCCTCTCTGCCCAAGCCAAAGTACTGCGTGCTTTGCAAGAAAACAGAATTCAACGTGTGGGCAGCGATAGAAATATCAAGGTGGACGTTCGTGTGGTCGCTGCCACCAATAAAGATTTAAAAAAAGAAATAGCAGAAGGACGTTTTCGGGAAGATTTATACCACCGTCTAGCGGTGATACTCATTGAAGTCCCTGCACTAAATAACCGTCGTGATGACATACCATTGCTCATTGATTTCTTCAGTACTAAAATTGCCAATGAACAAGGGACCGCGCCAAAAGTATTTTCGAAAAAGGCCATTGCGCTTTTAAAAAGCTATGACTGGACTGGGAATGTAAGAGAACTGCGCAATGTTGTTGAACGACTTATGATTTTGGGCTCGAGTGAGATCACAGATGCGGATGTAAAGGCATTTGCCAGTAAGTCCTAAAACCTTTTTTATTTCAATTTATTGGGGATTTAAAAGTGTCCTAAACAAGAATTCATCAAGAAATTAAAGACTATTGACCATTTTTCTGATGATAGCCAAGTTTTTTAAAAGTGGTTCAAGTTGATCTAGATGCAACATATTGGCACCATCACTTTTGGCGTTTGCAGGGTCAAAGTGTGTTTCGATAAATAAACCATCAATATTGTTAACGACCCCTGCTCTCGCTATAGTTTCAATCATTTCTGGGCGGCCCCCCGTAACGCCGCTGTTTTGGTTTGGTTGTTGTAAAGAATGGGTAACATCTAAAACAGTTGGTGCAAATTCGCGCATGGTGGGGATGCCCCTAAAATCTACGATCATATCTTGGTAGCCAAACATGGTACCACGATCTGTGATCCAGACATTTTCATTTCCTGCATTTTTTACTTTTAAAACGGCGTGCTTCATAGCCTCAGGGCTCATGAACTGGCCTTTTTTAAGATTAACTACTTTCCCAGTTTTCGCTGCGGCCACAACAAGGTCCGTTTGGCGCACGAGAAATGCTGGAATTTGAAGAACATCTACGTAATCTGCTGCCATAGCGGCATTGCTGACTTCGTGGATATCAGTAACGGTAGGAATGTCAAAAGTTTCCCCAACTTTACGCAAAATCTTGAGTGCTTTTTCATCTCCAATCCCTGTAAAACTATCGAGTCGACTGCGATTGGCTTTTTTGAAACTTCCTTTAAATAAATAGGGGATCTCAAGTTTATTTGAGATTTCACAAACACGTTCTGCAATCTTCAGCGCCATGGATTCGCTTTCAATCGCACAAGGCCCTGCAATTAAAAAAAATTGTCCAGAATTGGCATGCTTTAGCTTTGGAATATTTTGAAGTTGCATTGTTACATCAGTTTATTGGGTACAAATATAAGTAAATTTGACCGTTAAGGTTATCAGAATAAAACCCGAAAGTCTTAAAATTAAATGTACATTTGCCGCTTTAAAATAGCGATTGATGAATTCCATTAAAAATATTGCCATTATTGCCCATGTTGATCATGGGAAAACAACACTTGTAGATAAAATTCTGTATCACTGCCAACTGTTCCGTGAAAACGAAAACAAAGGAGATCTAATTTTAGATAATAATGACTTGGAACGCGAGCGCGGCATTACCATTACTTCTAAAAATGTTTCTGTTGTCTATAAAGACACGAAAATTAACATCATCGATACACCTGGCCACGCAGATTTTGGTGGTGAGGTCGAACGTGTTCTCAATATGGCTGATGGCGTATTGTTATTGGTGGACGCGTTTGAGGGCCCAATGCCACAGACCCGATTTGTGCTACAAAAAGCCATCAATCTAGGGCTTAAGCCTTGCGTGGTAATCAATAAAGTTGATAAAGAAAATTGTACTCCTGAAGAGGTTCATGAAGCTGTTTTTGACCTCATGTTTGAGTTGGGTGCTGAAGAATGGCAATTGGATTTCCCTACGGTATACGGCTCTGCTAAGTTCAATTGGATGAGCGGAGATTGGGCAAATAAAACCGACTCCATTGCCCCACTTTTGGACATGGTGATTGAGCATATTCCCTCTCCAAAAATTGAAGATGGTACCACTCAAATGTTAATTACTTCATTGGATTATTCGTCATTTACAGGCCGTATTGCTATTGGACGCTTACAGCGTGGCAGTTTAGAAACCAACCAAGCGGTTGCATTGGTTAAAAGAGATGGTTCTATTTTAAAGACTAAAATAAAAGAGCTTCATGTTTTTGAAGGTTTGGGGCGAAAGAAAGTTTCAAAAATTATGGCTGGTGAAATTTGTGCGCTGGTTGGATTGGACGGATTTGAAATTGGTGATACCATTTCAGATGTTGATCATCCTGAGGCTCTAGAAACAATCGCTATTGACGAGCCTACCATGAGCATGCTTTTCACCATTAATGATTCTCCATTTTTTGGAAAAGAAGGAAAATTTGTAACCTCTCGTCATCTCAAAGAGCGCTTAGAAAAAGAGCTTGAAAAAAACTTGGCATTGCGTGTAAATCCCACGGACAGTGCCGATAAGTTTATGGTATTTGGACGTGGTGTGTTACATTTGTCTGTTCTTATTGAAACCATGAGAAGAGAGGGATACGAACTTCAAATCGGCCAACCACAAGTCATAATCAAAACAATTGATGGCGTCAAATGTGAACCCGTAGAAGAAATGACGATTGATCTCCCAGAAAATATTTCTGGAAAAGCTGTAGAAATGGTCACCATGCGAAAAGGGGCGCTTTTGAGCATGGAAGTTAAAGGACAAAGAATGGTTTGTCAATTTGTGATTCCATCAAGAGGTATTATCGGTCTCAGAAATCAACTGCTTACAGCTACAGCTGGTGAAGCGATCATGTCGCATAGATTTACTGAATATCAGCCGATTAAAGGTGGTATTCCTGAACGTCAAAATGGTTCATTGGTTTCCATGGAAAACGGTACTGCAATCCCTTACTCAATCGATAAGTTACAAGACCGCGGTAAATTTTTTATTGATCCAGGGGAGTCTATTTACGAAGGACAAGTGATTGGCGAAAATTCTCGTGGAGACGATATGGCGGTTAATGTCACCAAAACAAAGAAACTAACCAACGTTAGAAGTGCAGGAGCCGATGATAAGGCCAGAATTGTACCCGCCATTAAATTTTCTTTGGAAGAAGCTTTAGAGTACATTCAAAAAGATGAATATGTTGAAGTCACGCCCAATAGTCTAAGGTTGCGAAAGATTTATTTAAAAGAAGTCGACAGAAAACGAAATAAAGCCTTTTAAATGATTTTTTTGAAC
>PAQB01000009.1 GCA_002709185.1 Flavobacteriaceae bacterium | reverse complement strand
TACCTGAAGAAAAAATAAACGCCCGATTAAGCAAATTCCTGAGCCAATAACCAGTATTAAAAGGAGGTATTTTCTCATGACTTTTTAGAGCTAAATAAAGCGTTTAAAAGCCATACTAAAAGTAGCGTAAAGCCTCCATTGATCAACGTGTTGTAAATGATTATTTTAAATTTACTACTGTCAAAATAAACGAGTGTAAATAAAATAAAGTGATGGATAAGAATTAACAATGCGAAATAAGTCAATCTTGGCAATGCTTCAGCAGCATTCAATTTTATGGCTTGGTACTCATAAGCGGCACCAAAAGAAAACTTTAAAAATACTGGCCTCACATATGCCATACTTACGGCCGCTGCCGCATGTGCCCCCCCACTGTCTAAAAAAAGGTCTAAAATAAGCCCAAGTGAAAAGGCGAGAAAAATAAAACCCATTCGATTGCTACCTATAGGGTACAAAAGCACAAAAAGCACATACACATAAGGGTTTAAGCTCCCCATGAAATTTAATTGATTACACACCAAAACTTGAAGCAGCACCAACGCAATAAAACGAATGGTATTTATAAACAAAGCACTATTCATTCTTTTCTTTAAGCATTTTTAGTTCTTCCAAATCTAGATTTTCAATGATGTATACGTGCCTCAAATTGGTCATATCATTAAATAAGGCCACATCAATAATGTAAAGGTCTTTGGTGTCATTTAATTTAAAGGATTCGATGCGTCCAACTGGTATATTTTCAGGGAACAATGAAGAATATCCACTTGTCACAATGGTATCACCTTTTGCTATTTCCACTAAATCTTGAATGTCATGTAGTTGTACCAACCTATGGTTTTCTCCATTCCATTCTAAGGTTCCAAAATGGCTGCTTTTTTTAAGTTTTGCATTGATTTTACTTTTGATATTTAGGATGGAAATTACCCTGGCATATTTTGAGGACGTTTTATCAACAATCCCTACCACACCTTTAGAGCTAATGACTCCCATATCTTCTTTAATAAGATCTCTCTCTCCTTTATTTAAGGTCAAATAATTTTGAGGAAATGCATAGCTGTTTTTAATGACAGAAGCGGGGGTGAGTTGATAGTTGTCAGCTTCATTTGAGATTGCTTGAGGTTGTGCTGAGTGGTTGAAATTTAATGCTTTAAGCCGGTTATTCTCCTCTAACAAAAGGATGTTTTCTTTCTTCAAATTAAAGTAGTTTCCAATTTTTGAAAACAATGCATGAAAGGAGCCAGTTAAAAGCCCTGATGAGTTTAAAAATCTGCTTTTATGGTAATCATGCGAGGTGATGGTAATCCCAATCGAGAAACTAAACAGCATTAAAAATAGAAGAAAAGTTCTATTTTTAAAGAAAAAATTAAGGAGTTGCTGCATCGCCTAAATTCTATTTTATTAAGACGCTCTTATATTTGGTAATGTTTTTTAATACAATTCCTGTACCTCTAACAACAGCCCTAAGTGGATCCTCAGCAATGTAAACTGGAAGATCAGTTTTTAGAGACAGGCGTTTGTCTAACCCTCTCAACATGGATCCGCCGCCAGCAAGATAGATGCCAGTATTGTATATATCGGCAGCG
The DNA here is from genome assembly GCA_002709185.1 of Flavobacteriaceae bacterium. The sequence continues at coordinate 73,091 of PAQB01000009.1, read as the reverse complement.
AGTTCAGGAGGGGTTTGTGATAAAGTTTCCATCACAGAGTCTTCAATTCTTAAAATGGATTTATCAAGGGCCTTAGAGATTTCACGGTGCGATATTTGAACTTGTTTAGGCTTACCCGTGAGCAAATCACGGCCTTGAACATTCATTTCATCTGGAGGTAGTTCTAAGTCATCGGTAGCGGCACCAATTTGAATTTTAATTTTTTCAGCGGTGCGATCTCCAACATACAAGTTGTGTTGTGTTCGCATATAGTAAATGATGTCATTAGTAAAGACATCTCCTGCAACTTTAACGGATTTATCACATACAATACCCCCTAGGGCAATAACAGCAATTTCGGTAGTTCCTCCCCCAATATCAACAATCATATTTCCTTTAGGCTGCATGATATCAACTCCAATTCCAATGGCTGCTGCCATGGGCTCGTGAATGAGATAGACTTCTTTTCCATTAACGCGTTCCGCAGATTCTTTTACCGCTCGCATTTCTACTTCTGTTATACCAGAGGGAATACAAATGACCATTCTGAGTGAGGGTGCAAAAAGTTTTTTTCTTAGCGCTGGAATATTTTTGATAAACATGCTAATCATTTGCTCAGAGGCGTCAAAGTCTGCAATGACACCATCTTTTAAAGGTCGAATGGTTTTGATGTTCTCATGGGTTTTCCCTTGCATCAAATTGGCTTCTTTACCAACGGCAATAATTTTTCCAGAGACACGATCCCTGGCAACAATTGAGGGGCTGTCAACCACGACCTTATCATTGTGAATAATGAGTGTATTGGCCGTTCCAAGATCAATGGCAATTTCCTCTGTTAAGAAGTCAAAAAATCCCATAGAAAGTAAAAAATTATATAGTGTTTGTAAAAATACGCTTGTATGTAAATGTAGTAAAAATTATTTTTAGTCAATCTACAAAAAAGCCATTTTTTTAATGTTTAAAATGACGGGTCTTAGTGAAGACCATGGCGACCTTATTTTCATTACAATAATCAATGCTTAGTTGGTCTTTAATGGAGCCTCCTGGCTGAATGACTGCTCTAATTCCTGCCTTTTCTGCAATTTCTACACAATCAGGAAATGGGAAAAAGGCATCACTTGCCATAACGCTTCCCTTTAATTCAAAGCCAAAAGATTTCGCTTTGTGAATGGCTTGATTTAGCGCATCTACGCGGCTGGTTTGGCCTGTTCCACTGGCGCATAATTGTTTGCCTTTAGCCAACACAATTGTATTGGACTTTGTGTGCTTACAAAGCTTTGAGGCAAAGAGTAAATCTTCAATTTCATCGGCTGTTGGTTCTAATTCGGTGACCGTTTCTAAAATTTCAGCTGAATCTGTAATTTCATCCTTGTCCTGAACCAAATAACCATTTAAACAGCTCCGCACTGAACTGGGAGGTAATTCGGTTAATTTTTGAACCATTAAAATCCTGTTCTTTTTTCCTTTGAGAACCGTCAGTGCTTCTGGGCTAAAACTTGGAGCAATCACGACTTCACAAAACAACTTGTGAATCTCTTCCGCAGTGTCGACATCAATTTCAGAATTTGAAATAAGAACGCCTCCAAAAGCCGAAACTGGATCTCCAGCCAAGGCCTCTAGATAGGCTCGGCGCAAATTACTGCGCTGGGCCACACCACAAGCATTGTTGTGTTTTAAAACCGCAAAAGTTGGCGCTTCTCCTGTAAATTCGTTCATTAAATTCACAGCTGCATCAACATCCAATAAGTTGTTATAACTGAGTGCTTTGCCGTGAAGTTTTTCGAACATAGCTTCAAAATCGCCAAAGAAATAACCTCTTTGGTGGGGGTTTTCACCATAGCGTAAAACGGTTCCATTGGTTTCGCTTAATTTTAGAGCTGTTGCAGCACTATCCCTATTAAAATAATTAAAAATGGCACTGTCATAATGGGAAGATACATTAAAAGATTTGGCGGCAAACCGCTGTCGATCTTCATAAGTTATAGCCCCATTATTTTCGGAGAGTAATTCTAGGAATTCACTGTAGTCCCCTACAGAAGACACACACATAACATCTTTAAAGTTTTTAGCGGCTGCTCGAATTAAAGAAATGCCTCCAATGTCAATTTTCTCAATAATATCCTGATGGCTCGCTCCAGAAGCGACTGTCTTTTCAAAGGGATATAAGTCTACAATTACCAAATCAATTTGAGGGATGTTAAAACGTTCCATTTCACCAACATCAGAAGCGTTATCTTGACGGTTTAGAATGCCACCAAACACTTTTGGATGTAAGGTTTTAACACGTCCGCCTAAAATTGAGGGATAGTCTGTAACTGCTTCAACCGCAACCACTTCAATGCCTAAATCATTGATGAATTTTTGGGTGCCTCCAGTAGAGTAAATCGTAACACCTTGGGCCTTTAATTTTTTGACGATGGGTTCCAGCCCATTTTTACTAAACACCGAGATTAGGGCCGATGAAATTGTTTTGGATTGACTCATTATATAGATAAAATTAACACGCTCAAAAATAACGAAATAAACCCCAAATAAAATCTTGATAGGGGGATAATTACGGAAGTATTTTTAAACAATAATTAGAGTTATTAACATCTACAGTATGGAAGCTACTTTTGTACAGATAAATTCTAGAAAAACCTCATCCGCTTTTGTAAAAGGATTTAAGGTTTTGGAATCTATATCAATTTGCCCAATATTTTCACCATTGACAAAAATGGGAATAACAATTTCAGATTTCACAGTTAGACTGCAGGCGATATAATTGTCTTGTGCTTGTACATCTGGAACCACAAAATTCTGATTATTAACAGCTACTTGACCGCATATGCCTTTACCAAAAGGTATGGTGGTGTGTTCGGTAGGGGTTCCAGCATAAGGTCCTAAAATAAGCTCTTTTTTTTGTCCATTTCTAAAATAAAACCCCACCCAATCATAATGGGGGACATTTGATTTTAGTAATTCACAAATGTACAATAGAGTGTCTTCAGTTGTACAAGATTTTTCTATAAGTTCAGAAACCTTGGATTTTAAATCATTAAATGACATGTGTTATTTTTGGTAAAAGTAAAAAATCACAAGGATTATTCCACAACCAAAATTTCTATTAAAAACAGTCTTTGTTTCAATTGATATATAAATATTTATAACTTTGCAATATGAAATCTTCTGTATTTACAAAAATAGTATCTACGTTCATGGCTTTTGCTGTGGTAATGGCTTCATTTTCCTTCAAAATAGAAAAAAAATATTGTGGTTCAAATTTGATCGATATTTCTGTAACTTCAGAAACTGCCTCCTGCTGTTGTGTTGTTGCCAAAGATGGTCAATTAAATCTAGCAAAAAAACCCTGTTGTTCCAGTCTAAATCTGGTTGTTGATGGGTTTAATAATTACCAATTGTTGTTTTCGACACCGGTTTATTCTCTATCAACACTTGCAATTGTTCCATATATCGAGCTTCCAGTTGAATTTATTCTCGAAACTACAGTTAAACATTACTATAGAAACTATAATCCTCCTCCACTAATTGCAGATGTGCAACTGTGGAATCAAATTTTTCTTATTTGATCATTTACTGATTTTATATTCCTAATCCTAGTTGGATTTTTGATGTATACATGATTCTGTGTACTCCAAAACTTATAAATAATTTTAAATTCATAAATAATGAAAAATCTTTTCATCTTACTTTATTTCATTCCTACTTTGCTTTTTGCTCAAGACAAAATAAAAGGCAATGTCTTTGAAATCACCTCAGAAGGCATTGAGTTGCCGCTATTCGGTGCCAATGTCATCTGGGAGGGATCTTCGGTAGGCACCGTTTCCGATCAAGACGGAAATTTTTTACTGCCGTATGACAAATCCTATAAAACACTGGTTTTTAGTTATGTAGGTTTTGAAACAAAAAAAATTGATGTTAAAACCCCATCTAAATTTATTAAAATCATCCTACAGCCTACGGACTCTTTAGGGACTGTTATTGTTAAAGCCCGTCAAAAAACCTCAGCTACTTCTTACATAGCTTCTCAAAACATAACCCTCATTAGCAGTGAAGCGCTTTTAAAAGCGGCTTGCTGCAATCTTTCCGAAAGTTTTGAAACAAATCCATCAATTGATGTGAATTTTTCAGATGCGGTTTCTGGTACAAAGCAAATTAAAATGTTGGGTCTCAACAGCCCCTATATTCTCATCACCAATGAAAATATTCCATCAGTACGTGGTGCTGCTCAAGTTTATGGGTTGAGTTTTATTCCTGGCAGCTGGGTTGAAAGTATACAGGTTACTAAGGGNGCTGGGNGTGTCACNAATGGTTTTGAAAGCATTACGGGACANATNAATGCAGAGCTTGTAAAGCCATTNACNGACCNCAAATTATTTGTNAATNTTTNNGGNTCAATNAATGGGCGATTGGAACTCAATACCCATNTAAATTCAAGACTTAATTCCAATTGGAGNACTGGTTTTTACATTCACGCTGACACCCGCAANCAGACTTTTGATAAAAACAAAGATTCTTTCTTGGATATNCCTTTGGGAAAGCAAATTAATGTGATGAACAAATGGCAATATACAAATCTTGAAAAAGGATTAGTAACGCTAATAAATTTCCGATTTTTGGACGATCAAAAACAAACAGGGCAAATAGATTACAACCCCTCAATTCATAAATTTGGAAGTACGGTCTGGGGCAGCGAAGTCGACACCAAACGTTTTGATTTTTCAGGTAAGTTTGGTTATGTCAATCCTGAAATCCCTTACAAGAGTTTGGGAGTTCAGCTGGCTTACAGTCAACACGAGCAAGCCGCTTATTTTGGCAATCGCATCTATGATATTGATCACAAAAGTGTCTATACAAATTTGGTGTACAATTCTATCATAGGTAATTCCCGTCACAAAATTAAAACAGGCATTACCTTCTCACACGATGCTTACGAAGAGCAAGTTGAAAATAATACCTTTGCTAGAAATGAAAATTCAATAGGTGGCTTTTTTGAGTATGCATTTGATAATTTAGATAACCTCAATTTAACCGCAGGAATGCGCTTGGATCATCACAATTTACTAGGAACATTTTTAACCCCACGCCTGCACGTTCGTTACACGCCTTGGGGGAAGTCTGCTTTGCGTTTTTCAATAGGGCGCGGAAAGCGATCGGCCAATATTTTTGCTGAAAATCAACGCTTTTTTGCCTCTAACAGAGCCATTAATATTCAAAACGCTAATGGTGTTATTTATGGATTAGATCCTGAAATTGCGTGGAATTATGGACTTTCAATGCTTCAAGGCTTTACACTTTTTGAAAGAAAAGCCGATATAACCATCGATTTTTACAGAACGGATTTTCAAAATCAAGTGGTAGTTGACTATGAAATACCCACAGAAATAAATTTTTATAAACTCAAAGGTGAGAGTTTTGCCAACAGCCTTCAAATAGAGTTTAATTACACGCCCTTGGAGCGATTGGACCTTAAATCTGCGTACAAGCATTATGATGTAAAAACACAATACAACAGTGGTGAATTGCAAAAGGCCCTCACCCCAAAACACCGTTTTTTTAGCAATGTTTCCTATGAAACTGTTTCAAATAATAAAGGAGGGCTATGGAAATTTGACAGTACATACAATTGGACAGGCCAGCAGCGATTTTCATCGACACTACAAAGTCCTGAAAATTTTCAATTACCTGCGAATTCATCTACATTTTCAACATTAAATGCCCAAATAACAAAAGTATTTTCAGATCAATTTGAGATTTATATTGGAGGAGAGAATATAACAAATGAAAGACAAAACAATCCTATTTTAGGAGCGCAAAATCCGTTTGGATCAAATTTTGATAGTACTTTTGTATATGGTCCAATTTTTGGAAGTATGTATTATGCTGGATTGCGATTTAAATTGAATTAACAATAAAAAATAATAAATATGAGACTTATAATAATTACACTATTGTTGCTGTTAGTATCGTCAATTGGATTTTCTCAAAATAATTCTAACAAAACCATTGAAGTTGATGGTGTATGTAAGATGTGTAAAAAACGCATTGAGAAAGCCTGCTTAAAAACTAAAGGAGTTAAATCCGCTGTTTGGAATGTAAAAACACATGAATTAAATCTTATTTACAATCCTAAAAAAGTCGATTTAGAGGCTATAAAAACAAATATAGCAGCGGTTGGGCACGACACAAAAACATTGAAGGCCCCAGAAGAAGTTTATGTGCAATTGGACGCTTGTTGCAAGTACAGAGATCCCAAAGTTGTTAAAGACCACAACGATTAAGTAAATACAATTTATAAAAAAAAGCGCTTCAATTCAGAAGCGCTTTTTTTTGTTGTAAAATCAAAAGCATTACATCATTCCTGGCATTCCACCGCCACCCATTGGAGGCATGGCTGGTGCGTCTTCTTTGATGTCTATCAGTGCACATTCGGTAGTAAGAATCATTCCGGCGACTGAAGCTGCATTTTCTAAAGCAACCCGGGTTACTTTTTTTGGATCTATGATTCCCGCTTTTAGCATGTCTACGAAAACATCGCTTTTTGCGTCGTAACCAAAATCTCCTTTTCCTTCCGTAACTTTATTTATGACAACGCTCCCTTCACCACCAGCATTATCCACAATCGTTCTAAGAGGCGCTTCAATGGCCCTTGCAACAATTTGAATGCCCGTGACTTCGTCAAGATTTACATCACTTATTTTGTCAAGTGTTTTTTGAGCACGAACAAGCGCAACTCCACCGCCAGCAACAATGCCTTCTTCAACCGCTGCACGCGTTGCATTGAGTGCATCATCAACACGGTCTTTCTTTTCTTTCATTTCGATTTCACTAGCTGCTCCGACGTAAAGCACAGCAACACCACCTGCTAATTTAGCCAGGCGCTCTTGAAGTTTTTCTCTGTCGTAATCGCTTGTAGTGCTTTCAATTTGATTTTTGATTTGATTGACACGCGCCTTGATGTCAGATGCTTTACCAGACCCATTAACAATGGTTGTATTGTCTTTGTCAATGGTAACTGTTTCTGCGGTTCCCAACATCTCTAGATCTGCATTTTCAAGAGAAAATCCACGCTCTTCAGAGATGACAGTCCCGCCGGTCAATATAGAAATATCTTCTAGCATCGCTTTGCGTCTGTCCCCAAATCCAGGGGCTTTGACGGCTGCAATCTTAAGCCCACCTCTTAATTTGTTAACTACAAGTGTTGCAAGCGCCTGTCCTTCAACGTCTTCAGCAATAATTAAAAGGGGTCGACCAGATTGGGCTACCGGTTCTAATATTGGCAGTATCTCTTGCAGGTTTGATATTTTCTTATCAAATAGAAGAATGTAAGGGTTTTCCAAATCGGCAATCATTTTGTCAGAATCGGTTACAAAGTAAGGGCTCAAGTAACCGCGGTCAAATTGCATACCCTCAACAACGTCTACATAAGTGTCAGTTCCTTTGGCTTCTTCAACAGTGATCACACCTTCTTTACCAACTTTATCGAAAGCTTCTGAAATAAGTTCACCAATTGTTTCATCGTTGTTGGCTGAAATGGAAGCAATTTGTCTGATCTTTTCTGAAGAGTTGCCTACTTTTTTGGCTTGTTTTTCTAAATCAGCTACAATAGCTTCTACGGCCTTATCAATGCCGCGCTTGAGGTCCATTGGATTGGCTCCAGCAGCAACATTTTTGAGTCCTTCTTTTACAATAGCCTGAGCTAAAACGGTTGCCGTAGTGGTACCATCTCCTGCTAGATCATTTGTTTTTGAAGCGACCTCTTTGACCATTTGTGCGCCCATGTTTTCTAGGGCATCTTCTAATTCTACCTCTTTAGCAACAGAAACTCCGTCTTTAGTGACTTGAGGAGCGCCAAAGCTTTTGCTGATGATAACATTGCGACCTTTGGGACCGAGTGTAACTTTTACAGCATTCGCTAGTGCATCCACACCACGTTTTAAGCCGTCTCGTGCATCTATATCAAATTTAATGTCTTTTGCCATTTTATTTATTTTATATTATACAATTGCGAGGATATCACTCTCTCGCATGATTAGATAATCTTGACCTTCAAGCTTAAGTTCTGTACCAGCATATTTACCATACAATACAGTATCTCCTTTACTCACGGTCATTTTTTCGTCTTTAGTGCCATTGCCAACAGCAACAACTTTTCCTTTTTGGGGTTTTTCTTTGGCATTATCAGGGATGATAATTCCAGAAGCGGTTTTGGTTTCTGCAGCCATCGGTTCGATAAGAACCCTATCTGCTAAAGGTTTGATTTTTAAAGCCATATCAAAATTAATTTAATGTTTTAATGATTAATGTTTTTCTAAAATTGTGCCATTTTATACAAACTGACAAACTTGCAGTCATAAAAAATGTCAACTAAATGTTGACATTTTTAAAGTTTTATTATGGTCGGCTATTCAGTAGCGTCTTTTAATGGAATTTCTTCGGCAGCAGCTTCAGGTGCCGGTGCTGTTGTATTGCTATCTAGATCCAATGCTTTAGACTCAAGATTTGAATCAGAGCCTCCGATGGCTACATTAGAGAGCAGTATAAGCGCCAATAAGAGTATGGCAAGAGCCCAAGTACTTTTGTCTAAAAAATCAGTCGTTTTTTTGACCCCACCAAGTTGCTGAGCACCGCCGCCACCAAAAGAAGAGGAGAGTCCACCACCTTTCGGATTTTGAACCATTATTACTACCACCAACAAAAAGGCCACAATGACAATTAATACTAAGAATATTGAAAACGTACTCATGAGTTTTTATTTTTTTCTTGTAATTTTTTTATTGCTTTGATTTGGTCTGCAAATAAACTACTTTTTTCTGGATATTTCAAACTTAAAATCTTGTAGGATTGAAGGGCTTTTTCATAGTTTTTTTGTTCGAGGTAAATTCTGGCTAGGGTTTCGGTCATCAGGGTTTCCGATTCAACTATCGCCTTTTCGGCCAAATTCTCGATAGGCTCCAAAGTTTTCGAGGGTTTAATTTTTGGACTTTTTTCGATAAAGGCATCGATAAGTTCTTGTTTTGTTTGCGGTTTTTTCATCGTTTCCTCTCCAACATCTTTAGATCTATCAATAGGAGAAATATTGGTAAGCTGAAGCCATTTTGAAAAAGAATAAGTTTCTCCTTTTTTAAACTCAAGAGGGGTTCCTATGTTCAGAACCGTTCCAGTGGGATCGCTTTGATTTTCAATTTTCGTGGATGCGATTTTTGTTATTGGTGGATTTGAAATGTCTTCAAAAGCCGTCACTGAAATGGTTTTTAAGCCTTCGTGATTGTCCTTTATTTGCTCCGAAATCGTGTTTTGCAAAAATACCTCAGAGGTAATAAAATCAAATAAAATGCTGCGATCTGAAGTATAGGCGGCCGTTATTTTTAAGTTTTTATTGTATTTAAAGCTTTCTTCATTTTTAAGTCCTTTTAGGTGGAGAGCTCTGGCCGCTTGGAAGTAAGGGAATTCATTTACAATAGAAAACAAAGCCGCAGTTTGCGCTGGGTTCAGCTTTGAAGGGGCGGCTAATAAACTTGAAAAATCAGTCCTATTCATATTACCAGTTGGCTAATGAGGCGTTGATAATGTCCTGCGTAATGCGGTCATAAATTTCTTTGATCGCTGTTGTTTTTTGAGAACCAATGAGTTGGGCGCTTCCTGCATAATCATAAAAAAAAGAAAATCGTTTTTCAAAATCTGATTCCTCATCATTTTTATTATAAAACCGAACATTTACGCTTATGGTGAGTCGGTTTTGATCTGCGGTATTGTTTGCAGTTGCTGTTGTGGGAGAAATACGGTATTCAACAATTTCCCCTTCGTAGATGAGGTCTCCATTGGATTTCACCAACGATAAATTGGTTTGGTTCAATATAATGTCTTGCAAGGCCAGAGTAAAGTCCCGTTCGATCCCAGGTTCGATCAAGTCTGCCGAATTTTGGAAATAATTCACTTGAAATGTTTTAGTGTCAGCACTGATTGAAATTCCAGTAAATGAATACGATCCACAACCCAAAATCAGTAGCGATACCACGGCAAAAAACATTTTTCTGTAAGGGTTACAAATCATATTGCTTAATTTTTCGGTAAAGGGTTCGCTCAGAAATCCCGAGTTCATCCGCAGCCAGTTTACGCTTGCCGTTGTGCCTTTCCAAAGATTTTTTAATGAGTTCCAATTCTTTATCGTGTAAAGATAAGGTTTCTTCTTCTTCCTCGATATCCTCGATGAAATCATAGTTTTCATTAGAGTTTACAATTTCTATGGTTTCATTTTGGGAGCTTGTTTCAGAAAGCGCTAAAACTTGACTGTTATTTTCTGCAACATTACTACTAGGGTCTTTGTAAATTTTTTGGATCAGTTGTTCGTTTTTTTCCTGGACATCTTTGAAGTTGTCATTTTCCATCAATTCTAGTGTCAGCTTTTTCAAGTCATTCAAATCACTTTTCATATCAAAAAGGACTTTGTATAAAATCTCTCTCTCCGTACTAAAATCGTTGTTCGTTTTTTTCTTATCAACAATTGCTGGTAGTTGAATTCCCATGTCTGGCAGATAGCTTTTGAGGGCTGCAGCATTAATCTCCCTTTTGGACTCCAGTACAGAAATTTGTTCCGCTACATTTCTGAGTTGACGTATGTTTCCAGTCCAGCGGTATTTTTGAAGCAAATGAACGGCTTCCTCGTTTAGTCTGATGGTTGGCATCTTATATTTAAGCGCAAAATCACTAGAGAATTTTCTGAACAACAAATGAATATCTTGTTTTCTTTTACGAAGGGCAGGAATCGGGATTTCAATGGTACTCAAGCGATAGTACAAATCTTCTCTAAATTTTTCTTTATTAATGGCTTCAAACATCTTAATATTGGTAGCCGCTACAATGCGAACATTGGTTTTTTGAACCTTGCTAGAGCCGACCTTAATAAATTCCCCATTTTCAAGAACACGTAGCAAGCGAACTTGAGTCGTCAAAGGCAATTCCCCAACTTCATCTAAAAAAATGGTCCCACCATCGGCGACTTCAAAATAACCAGAGCGTGTTTGTGTAGCTCCTGTGAAGGCACCTTTTTCATGCCCAAATAGTTCGCTATCAATTGTACCTTCTGGAATCGCACCACAATTTACAGCAATATACTTCGCGTGTTTTCTATGTGATAACTGGTGTATGATTTTAGGCATTACTTCCTTTCCGACACCACTTTCACCTGTAATAAGTACAGAAATATCCGTTGGTGCGACTTGTATTGCTTTTTCTATAGCGCGATTCAAGCCTGTATCGTTTCCTATAATTCCAAAACGTTGTTTGATGGATTGAATAGTTTCCATAATCTAATTATTTTTTGAGTAACCAAGTGCGACTCCTTTGAGTGTGGCACTTGTGCAGTTTTCAATTTTAACCATAACGAAATCGCCTATCTTGTACTGCTCTTTTGGAAAAACAACGGTACTGTTTTGCGGGTTTCGGCCTGCCCATTCTGCGTCTGATTTTTTGGAAGTTTTTTCAATTAGCACTTCGGTAACTTGACCTAGAAAATCTTGACTTCGCTCAAGACTGTGTTTTTGTTGAAGCGCTACAACTTCTTGAAGACGAAGTTTCTTAGTTGCTTCTGGAATGTCATCTTCTAACTTTCTTGCCGCCAAGGTGCCAGGACGCTCAGAATAAGAAAACATATAACCAAAACTGTATTTAACATACTGCATTAAACTTAAAGTGTCTTGATGGTCTTGTTCTGTTTCACTGGGAAAGCCACAAATCAGGTCGTGAGAAATAGAACAGTCAGGCAGATACTTTTTTATGTTATCAATCAGCTCAAAATAATCTTCCCGAGTATGTTGTCGGTTCATGGCTTTCAAAATCCGGTCGCTTCCGCTTTGTACTGGCAAGTGAATGTAATTGCAAATATTTTCATGTTTAGCCATCGTTTTGATGACACTAATGGACATGTCTTGTGGGTTTGATGTTGAAAAACGAAATCGCATTTTTGGATGTGCACTGGCACATAATTCAAGAAGTTTAGCAAAATCAGTCGCTGTTGCTTTTTGTATTTCTGAAGCCTTTTTAAAATCTTTTTTTAGCCCCCCTCCATACCAAAGGTAGCTGTCCACATTTTGACCTAAAAGGGTCACTTCTTTGTACCCTTTTTTGTGCAAATCATTGATTTCAAAAAGGATACTTTGTGGATCTCGGCTGCGTTCACGTCCCCTGGTAAATGGAACTACGCAAAAAGTACACATATTGTCACAACCACGGGTGATGGAAACAAAAGCAGTGACCCCATTGGAGTTTAACCTAACTGGAGCGACATCGCCATAGGTTTCTTCCTTTGAGAGAATTACATTGACAGCACTTTGTCCATCCTCCACTTCTGCTACAAGGTTGGGTAGGTCTTTGTAGGCATCGGGTCCAACCACCAAATCTACAATCTTTTCTTCTTCTAAGAACTTACTTTTAAGGCGTTCTGCCATACAGCCCAATACCCCAACTTTCATTTTTGGATTTGTGCGTTTGACCGCGTTGTATTTTTCAAGGCGTTTGCGAACGGTTTGTTCTGCTTTATCACGAATTGAGCAAGTATTGACAAGTACGAGGTCGGCATCCTCTAATTTAGAGGTGGTGTTAAAACCCTCCTTTAGCAAAATAGATGCTACAATCTCACTGTCGCTAAAATTCATTTGACAACCATAACTTTCTATGAATAACTTTTTAGTGTTTTCAACTTTTGGTGCCAAAGCTAACGAAGTACCTTGTTTTGATTCGTTGATAATTTTCTCCATGCTTTTGTTTTGCATTGCTTCTTGCGAAAGCTGTGTGCAAAGATACATTATTTTAAATATTATGACAAAGTGTCATGTTTAAAATTGCGTTTTTTTAATTTTTTTGTGAAAATGCCTTGTTAATTTGCCTTATGTGTCTACTGAATTTGAGTACTGAGGGTCTTTTTTTAAGCTGTTTTGTTCAAACCCATGTTTATATTATTTACAAAAAACAATTGGAATTTCATAATATAAAAAACCCATTTAATATATTGGTTATCATTATTTTGTGAAATTTTTTAAGCTGCGTTTTTAGGTCTATTTTCCCTTAGAAATTTGAATTTTAGGAAAAATTTAAAAACTACAATAGAAAAAATCATCTACATTTGTTCCCTTAAGAAATCAAGCTATGGCCAAAAACCTTGTCATTGTCGAGTCGCCTGCAAAGGCCAAAACAATTGAAAAATTTTTAGGAAAAGATTTTAAAGTTGCCTCTAGTTTTGGGCATATTGCTGACCTCCCCTCCAAGGAGCTGGGGGTCGATGTTGATGGAGACTTTTCTCCAAAATATGAAATAACAAAAGACAAAAAAACCGTTGTCAAAAATTTAAAAGATCTGGCTAAAAAGGCAGAAATGGTTTGGCTGGCAAGTGATGAAGACCGGGAAGGAGAAGCCATCGCATGGCATTTAGCCGAGACCCTAAAGCTAGACCAATCCAAAACCAAGCGTATTGTCTTTCATGAAATTACTAAAACTGCGATTGACAAAGCTGTTAAAAACCCACGCGCTATTGACTACGATTTGGTAGATGCCCAACAAGCTCGCCGTGTATTGGATCGTATTGTAGGCTATGAGTTGTCTCCTGTGCTTTGGAGAAAAGTCAAGGGTGGACTTTCTGCTGGCCGTGTTCAGTCCGTATCTGTGCGCTTGATTGTAGAACGAGAGCGAGAGATTAAAGCTTTTATACCCGTAGCAAATTACAAGATAGAGGCGCGTTTTACAACTTCCAGTGGCCAGGTATTCAAGGCAAAACTCCCCAAAGGGTTCAATTCAAAAGCTGAGGCCAAATCGTTTTTAGAAAAAAATGTCAATGCAGAATTTTCTGTAACCGCCTTAGAGAAAAAGCCTGCAAAAAAATCACCAGCACCACCATTTACAACCTCAACCTTACAGCAAGAAGCTGCTAGGAAACTATATTTTTCGGTCAGTAAAACCATGAATATGGCACAGCGCCTATATGAGGCAGGACTTATCACTTACATGCGGACAGACAGCGTGAACTTATCCCAGGAAGCAAGAACTTCAGCTGCCCAAGAAATCGCTTCTGCTTTTGGAGATATTTACAGCAAACCAAGAAATTTCAAAGGTAAATCCAAAGGGGCTCAAGAAGCACATGAGGCGATAAGACCCACTAATTTTTCTACTCATTCTGTTGATGTAGAACGTGACCAAGCAAGATTGTATGAGTTGATTTGGAAACGCGCCATTGCATCTCAAATGAGTGATGCAAAACTGGAGCGCACCAATGTTAAAATCACAACACCACAACACGAAAAGGGCTTTACAGCTAATGGTGAGGTGATTACTTTTGATGGGTTTTTAAAAGTCTATTTGGAAGGAACAGACGATGAAAGTACGGAGCAAGATGGGATGCTGCCTGCCATGCAAATGCATGAACCTTTAACAAATAATTCAATTGTAGCTACTGAACGATTTTCAAGGCCCCCTTACCGCTTTACAGAAGCATCTTTGGTTAAGAAATTAGAAGAATTGGGTATCGGACGTCCTTCTACTTATGCCCCTACAATTTCAACGATTCAAAACAGAAATTATGTCGAGAAAGGAACTGTTGAAGGGCAGGAACGTTCATATAATGTGTTGACATTAAGCGCCAACAATTTAACAGAAACAAAACAAACCGAAAAATTTGGTTCAGACAAAGGGAAGCTGGTACCTACAGACATCGGAATGATTGTAACAGACTTTTTAGTCAATCATTTTGAAGTGATTTTGGATTACAACTTTACGGCTAAAGTCGAAGCCGACTTTGATGCCATTGCTACTGGTAAAGCAGACTGGACTAAAATGATGAAACGCTTCTACGAATCTTTTCACCCAAGGGTAGAAGATGTACGTCAAAATGCCAATAGAGAATCTGGAGAACGTATTTTAGGGAAGGATCCATCCACAGGACGTCAGATTAGCGTGCGTTTGGGGAAATTTGGCCCTATGGCTCAAATTGGAACCATGGACGATGAAGAAAAACAAGTTTTTGCCAGTGTCCCATCCAATCTACAATTGAGCTCCATAACCTTTGAGCAAGTCTTAGACTTATTCAAATTACCCAAAGATTTAGGGGTTTATGAAGGGGAAGATGTTTTGGTTAACAACGGTCGTTTTGGACCCTATGTGAAATACGGCAATAAATTTATTTCAATCCCTAAAGGCTTAGACCCTTTGAGTGTAGAGATGGATCAAGCCATTGAAATTATCAAAGATAAAGCCAAAGCAGATGCTCCTATATATGAATATGAAGGCTTGCCTGTTCAGAAGGGTAAAGGTCGTTTTGGCCCCTTTATAAAGTGGAACAATTTTTTTATCAATGTCAACAGGAAATACGACTGGGACAATCTATCCTCAGAGGATATTGAAACATTGATTAAAGATAAAATTCAAAAAGAAATTGATAAAATTGTTCACGATTGGGTTGAAGAAGGAATTCGTGTTGAAAAAGCCCGTTGGGGAAGACATAACATCATTAAGGGTAAAATAAAAGTTGAACTTCCAAAAACAGTAGATGCTACAAAACTCACTTTGGAAGAAGTCAAATCAATTATTGAAACAAAGGCGCCAAAAAAAGCCGTTAAGAAGCGTTCAAAAAAGAAAAAATAAAATGAATTATAGTTTACTTTCCCCAGTTTCCGACCGTTTAGTTGAAGCTGTAAAGGTATCTCATTTTCAAACTTTAGGCAGAAAATTAAAGCTTCATACCTCTGAAATTTCCCCTGACTTGAAAGACGTTGATATTGCAATTGTGGGCGTCTTAGAATCTAGAAATTCTAATGACCATGTTGAGCAATCTTTAAATCTGACAGAAATTCGCCAATCATTGTACGGCTTATTTCCTGGAAATTGGACAGCTCAAATTGCAGACTTAGGGGATATTTTGATGGGTGCAGACATTGAAGACACCTATTTTGCCCTTACCGATACTGTTGCGGCCCTTCTCAAACAAAAGATCATTCCAGTAATCATTGGAGGCAGCCAAGACCTTACCTATGCGCATTACCGTGCCTATGATAATATCAAACCGATGATTAATGTTGTCAACGTCGATAAAAGTTTTGATTTAGGCGATTCTTCAAATCCAATTTCCAATCACAACTACGTCGGTAAAGTTATCTTAGAAAAGCCTTATAATTTGTTTAATTACACGGTCTTGGGATTTCAAACCTATTTCAATTCGCAAGAAGAGATCGATTTGATGGAAAAATTATTTTTTGAATACCATCGCCTTGGCGCATTAAATCAGGATATAAAAACAGTTGAACCTGCCATGCGGGATGCAGACTTGATTTCTGTAGATCTTAATGCTGTTAAATCTTCGGAGGTTAGTCTTAAACAAAAATTCTCCCCAAATGGTTTTGATGGCCGTGAAATTTGCGCAATTTCAAGGTATGCTGGAATTAGCAATAATGTCTCTTCTTTTGGGATTTATGAATACAAGCCTTCTTCAGATGACGAAGCCACAACGATGTTAATTTCCCAAATGATTTGGTATTTTATCGAAGGTTTTAATTGCAGAGTCAAGGACGATAATTTTCAGAATCCAGATGAATTTAATAAATATACTGTTTTAGTACAAGCTCAAGAATTGGTTTTTTATAAGAGCCTCAAAACGGGTCGTTGGTGGGTAGAAATTCCATTTTTATCAGTTTCACACACTAAAAAAAGTAAACATACGTTATTAGCGTGTATGCAAAGTGACTATGACACAGCTATACAAGGGCATATTCCTGAAAGTTGGTATAAAGCATACAAAAAATATTGAATAAACTAGTTTAAGGTTTATTTAAGAATATTAAACTAAAAAAAGTTGTAATTTTAAAATTATATAAATAAGTTTACGAACTCTAAATAAGTAGGGTATAGTGCCTCTAAATATAAACTATGAAGAAAATTGTATTTTTAGTATTAGCGTTGGTTCTTGTTGTTGGTTGCGGAAGTAAAGACAAAGGCGAGCTCATAGGGGCCAAAGGAAAGCGCTGGCACCCAGAAAAACCATACGGAATGAGTCTTATTCCAGGAGGTGCTTTTATTATGGGGAAATCCGATGATGACATTGTTGACGTTCAAGATGCGCCGACGCGTACAGTAACAGTTAGGTCCTTTTATATGGATGAAACTGAAATTACCAACAGCGAATACAGACAATTTGTGGAATGGGTTAGAGACTCTATTATCAGAAAGAATTTGGCCGAGATGGCTGACCTTGAAGGAAAAACTTCCGAGGACGATGGTATTGGTGAATACGCCTATGCAGATTCTGGAGACCCTGAAGATCTTTCCCCTTACGAACGCTACATGCTAGACACTTATGGCGACGAGCGCCGAAAAATAAACAGAGACATTGATCTTATTTTTGACACAGAAGATTATCCGGATGAATTGTATGCTGAAGTTATGGACGGTATGTATCTACCACCTGATGAATGGTACAATGGTAATCGCGCCTGGGACGTAAGTTTGTTTAAGTTTAAATACACAGATCTCGACATTGAGCTCGCTGCCGAATATTCGGATTACATCATTAGTGGCGACATGAGAAGAAGCGATTTCGTGACTCAATACGATGTTAATGTTTACCCCGATACAACGGTTTGGATAAAGGATTTTGAATATGCTTATAACGTGCCAATGCACAATGATTATTTTTGGCATGAAGCCTATGGAAATTACCCCGTTGTTGGTGTCACTTGGGAACAAGCAAAGGCTTTTTGTCAATGGAGAACTATGTATAAAAATAGCTACCAAAAATCAAAGAAAAAACAAAATGTCAATGGATTTAGATTGCCTTCTGAAGCAGAGTGGGAGTATGCTGCACGTGGCGGTCTACAAAGTGCAACATTTCCTTGGGGTGGACCATATGCCAAAAACGACCGTGGCTGTTTCTTAGCAAACTTCAAACCCCTGAGAGGTAATTATGCAGCAGACCAAGCACTTTATACTGTTGAGGCAGATGCTTATGAGCCCAATGATTACAATTTATTTAATATGGCTGGCAATGTATCTGAGTGGATTAACTCTTCATACGATCAGACTTCTTATCAATACTCAGCAAGCTTTAACCCAAGCGTAAACAAAAAAGGTGATCCTAGAAAGGTGATTCGAGGTGGATCTTGGAAAGATGTCGCCTATTTTATACAGGTTAGTACAAGAGATTATGAGCACGCAGACTCTGCGAGAAGTTTTATTGGCTTCAGAACAGTTCAGGATTATTTAGGGGCTGATGCGACTGCAAATGCAGCAACAAACTAGAGAAATTAACTAAAAATTAAATTTAAAGACTATTAACATGGCAAAAGAAGGTAATATTACTATCACAAATATGGTCTACGGACTCGGTGCAGCAATCGTAATTGTAGGGGCACTTTTTAAAATTCAACACTGGCCTTTTGGTTCTGAAATCCTTACAATTGGAATGATTGTAGAAGCAGGGGTGTTTACCTATTCCGCATTTGAAAGAGTGAAAGGAGATTTGGATTGGTCTTTGGTTTACCCAGAGCTGTCAGGCGGATCTTCGTCTAAGGGAGGCAAAAAAGAATCACCAGAAGGGATTTTAACTAAAAAGTTAGATGCACTTCTCAAAGAGGCTAATATTGATGGGGCTCTTGTGAAAAGTTTGGGCGATAATATAAAAAATTTAAATGCTACAGCGGCTTCAATGGATGGATCTGCAGGTGCTACCAATCGATACAATGATGAAATGGCTAAGGCAACAGCACAAATGGAATCCATTAACAATCTTTATAAAGCACAATTGGACAGCGCAGCCAAACAAGCTGAGATCAATGCTGAATCTATTGAAAATGCGACCAAGCTTAAGGAACAAATGGAATCTCTTGCTTCTAATTTATCATCTTTGAATGGTGTTTATGGCGGCATGTTATCAGCAATGAACAAGAAAAGCTAATTAGTTTTTAAAACTAATCGTTTTAAACTTTAAAAACTAAAAATTATGGCAGGAGGAAAAGTATCTGCAAGACAGAAAATGATTAACTTGATGTATTTGGTATTTATCGCAATGATGGCCATGAATATGTCAAAAGAGGTATTGTCCGCATTTGGGCTAATGGAGGCAAAATTTGCGGAATCTAACGCTACCACTTCAGAATCCAATGAGGCACTTTTGGCCGATCTTATCACAAAGGGAGATGAAAAACCAGAGGAGTTTGCAGTTGCGGCCAACAAAGCACAACAAATAAATATCATCTCAGATGAATTTTATAAATTCATTGAAACTTTAAAAATTGATCTTTTAAAAGCAGGTAACTACAGCATTGATCCCAAAACAGGGAAACTGCCATTTGAAGCCATGGACAAAACAGACATTTTGGATCAAATGTGGTTTACAGGAGATCGCCTTACAAAAGTTGGTGCCAATGTCATGGAGAAGATTGAAAAATATAAAACTGATATTAGAGAAGTTCTAGGGACAGATGTAAAATACAAAAAAGCCTTAGAATCTTTCAATAATAGGTTCAATACAGATAAAGTAAAAAGAGCTAAAGATGGTGCAAAAGTTGATTGGTTAGATTATAACTACAAAGGATTTCCAGCCATTGCCTCCTACACCAAACTAACAGCTCTGCAAAATGACGTAAAAGTTACCGAAGCGAGTATGTTTAATTTATTTTTAGGAAATACATTGACAGAAGCGGTTACGCTCAAAAATTACCAAGCCATTGTATTGGCCGATAAATCTGCCTTTTTTGCTGGAGAAAAATTCCAAGGAAAAGTTGTCCTTGGTAAATATGCAAATGTCACCCCCACTAAACTAGTCGTTCAAGGGCAAGAGATTAACATTGCCAGTGCCATTGACTCCACTGGAGCAGCAACTTTAAATTTCAATGTTGGTAATATAGGTGAGAAAATAATTAATGGGCAGTTTACATTCTTGGAAGATGGAAAGCCCCTCGAAATTCCCATTCTTGGTAATTATGTGGTGGTTCCTAGACCCAAAGAAGCTTCTGTTGCAGCCGATAAAATGAATGTATTGTATAGAGGTTTAGAAAACCCAATGACGATTTCTTTTGCAGGTGTCTCAGACAACAATGTCTCTGTCTCCGCTCCTGGTCTGAGAAAGGCGGGTGCTCAAGGTAAATACATTATCAATCCGCCATCAGGAAGTCAGAATTTGATTGTTTCTGTTGTTGCAACTTTGGACGATGGGACAAAAGTTAATTCAAAAAAATCTTTTAGGATCAAAAATATTCCAAACCCAGTTGGTAAAATCGCAGGTAAAAGTGGTTCAATAAAATTAAATAAACGAGATGTCACAACGTCACGTCTATTGGCTGATTTTGGAGACTTTGTTTACGATTTAAATCCTACTGTATCTGCATTTGATCTTACGGTTTTAGGTGAGACCATTACGGTTTCAGGAAACCGTCTAAACCCAGCAGCAAAAGCCCTTATCAACAATGCACCAAGACGCTCTTTGGTTATCATTGACAACATTAAAGTTAGAGTTAAAGGGGTAAGTGGAGTTGAAATCCCTCCTGCAGCGGCTGTAACAATAAAACTAACAAACTAAAATTATGAAACGTCTCCTCTTGTTTTTGTTTTTTATGCCTTTGGTTACTTTTAGCCAGACCAATATTTTGAACGCTAAGTCTCCTGAAGAAATTGGATTAATACCCATAGACGATGAATTGTATGCTTCTCAGGAACCATTAGATTATGGCTTTATCAGCGAAAAAGACGTTTTATTTTCAAAAACAATTTGGGAAGAAATAAATTTAGATGAAAGAGTAAATTTCCCTTTATACTTCCCTATTGATACACTTGTTGTGGGCAATGAAAGAAGACCTCTTATTCACTACTTGCTCAACGCTGCTATGGAGGGTGACTACCCAATCTATAAAAAAGACAATTTTAAAGATTTGCTTTCCGTTGAAGATTTAGACAAAAGACAACGGTATCGCATCATACGCGCCGGAACAGATGAAAATATCGGTTTAGAAAGAATTATAAATGAGTCAGGTAATAAAGAAGACTTCTTAGTGCAAAGAGGCATCGACGTTGGAGAATATGCGACTATGGACGAATCTCTACTCAATGACGATGATTACAACGATTATGAGTCGCGCATGGAGGAATTGATTTTTGAAAACAATCTGCTTTCCGAAGACGAGTACTCAGAAGAAGTGTTTAGTTATGCCGATGTTGTTAAGTACAGAATCAAAGGCGTCTGGTATTTTGACAAAAGACAATCTGACCTAAGATACAGACCGATTGCGATTGCTCCTGTTGTTATTACGCCACGGTCTAAGGCCAATATGAAAGAGTTTTCAGATCCCAATATGAAACCAGATTATGTTGAATTGTTCTGGATATTTTACCCCGATGCAAGGTTTACATTACACAACGCAAAGGCCTTCAATAATAAGAATACTTCTAAGCCTGTGAGTTATGATCATTTGATTAATTCTAGGCATTTCTCAGCTTACATTTATAAAGAAGACAATGTTTATCAAGATAGAGGCGTTAAAGATTATATCTCAGACAATGCCCTGATGCAGTTGTTAGAATCTCAACGTATTAAAGAGAAAATCAGAAATCTTGAGCAAGACATGTGGAGTTATTAAATTTCACTTCAAATTAACAAAACGCTTCCCTTGTCGAGAAGCGTTTTTTTTTTATCATAAATTTGTCAAATGAAATTCGATTACCTCATTGTGGGAACAGGCCTTGCTGGGCTTATGCTTTGCGAAACTCTGCGCAAAAGAGGTAAATCTTTTAAAGTTGTAAGCAACACCTCCCAACAAGCCTCGATTGTTGCCAGTGGGTTATACAACCCAGTCGTTCTCAAGCGCTTTAATAAAGCTTGGAATTCCAATACGCAACTACCACTGGCACTATCGGCCTATAAAGATTTGGAAATATTTTTAGGTATAAAAGTAGACTACCAGCTTCCGATTTATAGGGTTTTTCATGCAGTCGAGGAACAGAACAATTGGTTTTTGGCATGTGATAAGCCAGATTTACAACCCTTCTTAATTCCTAAAGTCATAAACAATGACAATACCAACATTAACGCCCCTTTTGGATTTGGTGAAGTAAGGCAGACAGGTCGGGTCGATACAAAGTTACTTTTAGAATCCTACGTTTCCAGCTTAAAATCGATGGGTTTGTATTTAGAAGAAACATTTAATTACAAAGCTTTAGACCTTCAAATGGGCGTTAATTATAAAGGCTTTTTTGCAAAACAGCTTATTTTTGCAGAAGGGTTTGGATTGAAGCAGAATCCCTTTTTTAACAAACTTCCACTTGAAGGCACCAAAGGAGAACTACTCCTAATCCATGCCCCAGAACTAAAGTCTGAAGTCATATTAAAATCCAGTGTGTTTGTGATTCCGATCGGATCGGATAAATACCTTGTTGGCTCTACCTATGCTTGGAAAGATTATTCCAATACGCCTACTGAATCTGCTAGAACTTCACTTAGAAATAAACTTCAAAAGCTGCTCAACTGTTCTTTTGAAATTCTGCAACAGCGGGCTGGGATTCGCCCGACGGTTATAGACCGCCGCCCTTTGGTTGGCCAACACAGAGTCCATAAAAATCTATACATCCTAAATGGTCTGGGAAGCCGTGGTGTTCTTGTGGCCCCAACTGTTGCTAAAAATCTTATTGATTTTATAGAAAAGGGATTGGCTCTACCAAAAGATATCGACATCAATCGCTTTACCACTTAGAGTTCTCTGCCATCTTAGGATCATAATTCATAAATAAATTAATCCAAATATTTCTTGAGAGGCGCATGATGACTGGCATAAAACATACCAATATAATTACAATGGCTGCAAAGCTCATTTTTAAAGAATGTTCCAAAAAAAGATGGGTTATGATAAAAGCAGCGACCGAAAACGCGATTCCAACACCATAACTGACATACATAGAGCCATAAAAAAAAGAGGGTTCAATTTTATATTTTGTAGCACAATGTCTACAGCGTTCATGCATTTTTAAGGTGTCATAAAGGCGGTAAGGGTTTTTAATTATATACATGGACTCCTTATGGCACTTAGGACATACTCCAAATAATATAGAATAGATTTTTGACCCTTTTTTTAACATATATAATTGGTTACTTTTGCAGTGATTCAAAATTACGAAATTGCCTTTAAATCAGTTCTCAAAATAATCAAATGTTAAACGTTCATCAACTCAATATTGCATTTCAAGGGGAAGACCTCTTTGACAATGTGTCTTTCCGTTTACAGTCTGGAAATCGGATCGGATTAATTGGTAAAAATGGCGCTGGTAAATCGACTTTACTCAAAATCATTGCTGGTGAACTGGAATATAATTCTGGTCAGATTAGTTTTGAAAAAAAAGATTTGAACATCGGATTCTTAAAACAGGACATTGACTTTGCTTACGGACGTACAATTCTAGAGGAAGCTTATGAAGCTTTTTCAGAAATTAAAGCGATGGAGCGTCAATTGGAGGAGATTAACGTTCAACTTGCCGAGCGCACCGATTATGACAGTAAAGCCTACCACAACCTTATGGTAGATTTAAACGAAGTCCAGCAGCAGTATGAGATCTTAGGTGGCTATAATTATCAGGGAGAAACAGAAAAAATCTTGATAGGCTTAGGGTTTAATAGAGAAGACTTTGGCAAACTCACCGACACTTTTTCTGGGGGGTGGCGCATGCGCATTGAATTGGCTAAACTCTTATTGCAACAAAACGATATTTTACTCTTAGATGAACCCACCAACCACTTGGATATTGAATCCATCATTTGGTTGGAACAATTCTTAAAAAATTACAGTGGGGCTGTTGTTATCGTTTCACATGATAAAATGTTTTTAAATCATGTGACCAATCGTACCATTGAAATTGTATTGGGCCAAATTTATGATATACCCAAGCCCTATTCGCAATATTTAAAGCTCCGTGCCGAACAAAAAGCATTGCAAATAGCGGCACAAAAAAATCAACAAAAGCAAATTGAGCACACTGAAAAGTTGATTGAAAAATTTAGGGCTAAAGCCTCCAAAGCCACCATGGCGCAGTCCCTAATAAAAAAATTAGATAAAATTGAGCGTATTCGCGTCGATGAAGATGACAATACTGTGATGAGTGTGCGTTTTCCTATCTCTGTCAATCCAGGAAAAGTTGTTTTGGAAACTCAAAGCGTATCAAAGTCGTATGGAGATTTAGAGGTTTTAAAAAATATTGATTTTACATTAGAGAGGGGTCAAAAAATTGCCTTTGTTGGTCAAAATGGTCAAGGCAAGTCAACCTTGGCAAAAATATTAGTCGGAGAATTATCTGCTGGTGGTAGCGTCAAATTAGGTCATAATGTGCAGTTGGGGTATTTTGCACAAAACCAAGCCGAGTATCTAGATGGTAAAAAAACAGTTCTCAATACCATGATTGATGCGGCTAATGAAACTAACCGCTCTAAAGTACGTGATATTCTTGGTTCTTTTTTGTTTAGGGGGGAAGCGGTCGATAAGTACGTAAGTGTATTATCTGGAGGCGAACGCAACCGTTTGGCCTTGGCCAAGCTGTTACTCCAGCCCCTTAATGTTTTGGTCATGGATGAGCCCACCAACCATTTAGACATTCAATCTAAAAATGTACTAAAATCAGCCTTGCAAAACTTCGAAGGTACCTTGATTTTAGTTTCTCACGACCGAGAATTTTTACAAGGACTTAACGATGTGGTTTACGAATTTAAAGATCGTAAAATCAAACCCTATTTGGGAGATATTGATTTCTATTTAGAGCAGCGTCAATTGCAAAATTTAAGAGATGCTGAACGGCGTACGCCGGAAAAAATAACTCAAAAAACGAGTGATAATAAACGCTCTTATGAGTCTCAAAAAAAATTAAAATCTCTTCAAAACCGCTTGAGTAAGCATGAGGCCGCTATCTCGGCTTTAGAAAGGGAAATTAAAGCCATTGATTTAGAATTAGAGATCAACTATGAGGCTACCGTGGCGACGTCTAACTTTTTTGACACTTATCAAGCCAAAAAAGCGGAACTAGAAGGCTTGATGCAGCAGTGGGAAATCCTTACTGAAACCATAGAAAACCACAATTAATGGAAGAATATTTTTACCAATGTCCCTATTGTTGGGAATCTGTTTCTATTTTAGTGGATGTCTCACAATCCCATCAAAATTACATTGAAGATTGCGAAGTTTGTTGTAATCCCATTGAATTTAAAATCCAGTGTTCCGCACAAACCATCCTACATTTTGAAGCCCAAAACATCGAACAATAATACGGTAATTCAATAATTTTTCTTTTTAAATAGGAAAAAGGTTGTATATTTGTCTTCCTATATCGCGGGATAGAGCAGTAGGTAGCTCGTCGGGCTCATAACCCGAAGGTCACAGGTTCGAGTCCTGTTCCCGCTACAAAGAAACTCCTTGAGAAATCAAGGAGTTTTTTGTTTTTCAATAACTGGAATCCAAATTTCTTCTTCTGAGTGCTTGTCATTATTTCTATATTTTTTTCCCAAGACTTCGAAATGGGGTCTATCATCAATTTCAAACATAGATTTTGGCACCCATTCAGAAAAAATATATTCAAATACTTTGTTATCAGTGCTTGAACCCTTTTGTTGAAAGACTGCATAAAGGCCTTCTTTTATAATAAAGGATTTCATCCCCTCAGGAATATTTTTAAAATCCTGAACTTCCACTGTTGCCCATTTTTCAAATTCTTTATTTGGATGAAATTGTTTAAAATACATCGGTGGGTAGACTTGCATTGAAATTTTGTTTTCTGAAGTCCTGTTTAGAATTTTATTTATCCTTGGCGCAAATTGCCGCCAAAGAAAGCCTGTTTTATTTTCAATCAAACTCATTTTCATATTGAGACCAATCAACCTCTTTTCTTCTAATTTTAAAATTCTTGGTGTCATTTATTTTTCTTAATTGAGTCTATCAAATTTATTATTTCTTATAACACCCCACAAGTATTATTATGATTCGATATTTCAAATAAATTATCTAAAAAGAAATTCCTTTATATCAAGGAGTTTTTATAATCACAATTTTCTTTCCTTTAACAAGGCCGAAATCCCTTAAGTTCGATTCAATATGTGTGATACAAGTCGTCCAATACCATGGAAAACATTATGAAATTTTCGTTTATTCCGAAAGGGCTTTAAGCATCATATTGCGGAAATTCTTTGGGGTTTGTTTACGGTATAATTTAAAAAAACGGCTGAAATTCGAAAAATTATTAAACCCAGATTCATAGCAAACAGATTGGATGTCCAAATCTGTTTCTATTAACAGTTTTGCCGCATGATTTACACGATATTCATTGACAAACTGCGTAAATGTCTTGCCTGTATTTTTCTTAAAATAACGACAAAAGGCAGGAATGGTCATTCCAATTTTTTCTGATGCTAATTTCAAATTAATTTCAGATTGAAAATTATACTTTACAAAATTAAACAAGCGTTTTAACTGATCGTTATTATTTAACTCTTCTAAGTTCGAGCTGTTTAAAAAAATAGGTTTTTGTGCTGCTAAAAGTTTTAATACACTTAATAATGTCAAAAATCTTTGAAAGTTGGTTTCATACTGTAAACCGAGAAGTGCTTCCCCAGCACGAGTCTTAATTGGTTCCTCAAAAGACAAACCGCATTTGGCATTTTCAAAAAGCTTTAATATNGATTGCAATTCTGGTGNTTTTGACAAAGCAGTGCCTATGAAGTCAGGTAAAAATTGAACAACAACTTCTGTCTTNCCATCTTCAAATTTACCTGTAAAACCCATGTGATGTAGGTTAGATCCAACCATAATAAAATCACCGTTTGTGTAATTAGATAAATGGGTTCCAATCCCTTTTTTGCCACTCCCCTTATCAATATAAACCAACTCGATCTCTGGGTGGTAATGCCAATTAGGGTCATTACTGTTGGGGTTTTCTTGATTATACACCTTGTATTGAAAAGACTGGCCTGCGTCTGAGGTTAGGCTTTCATAATTAAGACTTAGCATGTTTTGACTATTTTTTAATATTAATTATTTTTTTTGGATGTATTTAACATTAATTTAATACTTAAAATAAATTGGAGTTAATATAGTATAGTTATTGGTTAATAATCATCACAAAAATAGCATTTTACCGCTTTAAATTTGTATAAAAATAAATTAAATACCAAACCCTATGAAAAAAATACTATTATCACTACTACTTGCTGTATCCACTTTACTATTCGCAAATGAAATAAACGAAAACTTTGACAATTCAGAAATTATTCTATCAGAGACCGGCAAAGTACTGGAGGTTACTTTTGACAATTCTGGTAAGTCCTATAATGTTGAATTATTCAAATTGGATGAAAAATCAAATTCGATTTTAGATTTTGATGTGACTGAAGATGCTCTAATGGTTAATTTTAAAGATTATAAACAAGGGGCATATATTTTAACAATAGATGCTGAATTTAAAAGCGAAGAGGTCCTAATATTTGTGGGAGATGCAACAGTTAAAATTATTGACAGACGTGTAATCCACAAACCTGTATATCAATTTAAAGTTAAAAATTTTAAAGTTATAGTACGCGAAAATCAAGCTCCAATTGATGTTGTATTTGAATCTTTAAGCGGTAATATTTTACACAAAGAAAAGTATACATCTGAAGATTTAAATAACACCGTTTTCCGTTTAAACGAAGCAGTGGTAGTTTGTCTAAATTATAATGGCAAAAACTATACGGAAACAATCGATCTAGTCCAATAAAATTGATTAAGCTTAAGCTTATTTTCATATGTAATCTTCACTTTAAAATGTGATAGATGATCCCTGCTTAGTTGTAAAAAACCTCTTGATTTTTCAAGAGGTTTTTTTTAATTGATTTAGCTCAACTCATCAATTTTTAAAGTGCTTTTAAGACATGTTATTGCTGCACCACTCACAATGATCCTTTCTCCATTTTTTACACATCTTAATGCCCCCCCTCTTTTAGAAAGTTGTTTTGCGGACATTTCTTTCTTTTGCAATCTTTTAGACCAATAAGGAGTGAGTGTGCAATGCGCAGAACCTGTTACAGGGTCTTCTAAAATACTGGCTTGTGGTGTGAAAAAGCGAGATACAAAATCAACTTTATTTCCGGGAGCCGTTACAATCACTCCACCAGGATCTATATTGATTAGATCAAATATTTTACGATTTACTTTGATCTTTTCAATCTCTGATTGATTATCATATACAAGTAAATAGTCACGGGATTTGTAGACTTCCTTTGGGGCCATGCTCAAGGCTTTATAAATATTTTGCGGTAGCGTAGCCAATTTTCCTTCTCGGGCTGGTAAATCCATGTGGTATAACCCTTTTGAAAAATTGACATTTATCAAACCACTTTGGGTTTCGAAAGCCATATTTTTTTGGGAGTAACCCAAATGCATCTGCAAACAATGGGCTGTGGCCAAAGTGGCATGCCCACAAAGATCCATTTCAATATCTGGTGTAAACCAGCGCAATTGTATTGTGTTTTCATTTTTAATAAAAAATGCGGTTTCTGGTAAGCCGTTTCTTTTGGCAATGGCCAACATGATTTCCGCTGGCAACCATGTTTCGAGTGGGATGACACAAGCAGGGTTTCCCTCCTTGAGTCGGTTTGAAAATGCGTTGATTTGATAGACTGTTAGTTCCATATGCAACAAGATAGTACAAAACTAAGTTTAATACGTTTTAAAAGCATTCAATTTCAGTATATTTGGAATGATAAATCAATTTAAAAAAAAATGAAAAAATTAATCTTTTTAGCCTTTATTCTCACCGCTTCCTGCAATTCAACTGAAAAAGAAATTTCAAATAAAAATGATGAACTCATTTTTGTAGTCGATATGAAGGTCATTAATAATAAAACAGCTGCTGAGGTTGCCGACTTTTCGGCTTATTATACAACAGCGATCCAAAACAATGAGCCTGCAACGATCGGCTGGGGTTTTTATAAATCTGAGGATAAAGTGATTTTGATTGAGCGCTACACCAATAGCGAAGCCATGATCAAACATGCTCAAAATGTATCTCCAGAGGGTGTTATGCATCCACATTTTGTAAAATTCATGGAACATTTTGAAATCCAAAAAATAGATGTTTATGGCGATGCTTCTGAAGCAATGAAAGCTTTTGTAGAACCCTTCAATCTGCCTTTTGTGTACCATTCTGCATTTGCTAGTTTTAGCAGAAACTAAATTCTTTTTTGGGGGGTTGTATGTGATTTGTTGTGTTTTATAATTTCTGAAACTCAATTAATGAATGTATTTTGCGACTCCAAATGGGCTTTAAAAATTAAGCTTTCTAAAAACAAATTAAATTAACCAATAAGTCGTTGTAATTTTTTATGAAATCCATACAAAATATTTACGTAGGTAAAAATCCGATTCAAGTCAAAGATGTCAAGATTTCAGCAAGCGAGCAGTTGATTGACGATGAGATTTTTTTTAAAATTTCAAATGTAGATCAAATGCGTCCATTTTTTATGAGTATTGTGAGTAACTCGAATCACTGGCTTTTTATTTCTAGCACAGGAGGTCTCTCCGCGGGAAGGAAAAACAGTAATTATGCACTTTTCCCTTACTATACAGACGATAAAATTACAGAGTCCAATGATCACACCGGCTCCAAATCTATTTTTTTAGTCACAAAATCTGCCACTACATTTTTGTGGGAACCTTTCTCATACCGTCAAAAAGCTATCTACAAAACCACAAGAAATTTATACAAGAACGCCTATGGCAATAAGGTCATTTTTGAAGAAATAAATCACGATTTAGAATTGGTATTTACTTATGAATGGAATTCAAGTGACCGCTATGGATTTATTAGAAAGTCCGCCCTAAAAAATAGCTCTGATTCTGTGGTTGACGTTCGTTTGTTAGACGGAATTCAAAATATTCTTCCTTATGGAGTTGAAGATGCACTACAAAACAGTACAAGTAATTTGGTTGATGCTTACAAAAAATGTGAACTAGAAGCCGCTTCCGGTATCGGGATATATTCTTTAAGTGCCATCATTGTAGACAAAGCCGAGCCCAGTGAAGCGCTTAAAGCAAATGTCGTTTATTCAATGGGCTTAGAAACTTCTAAAAAACTTATTTCTTCCTTGCAATTAGAAGCCTTTAGGCATGGCATCGACCCTATTCAAGAAATTGATATCAAAGCTGAGCGTGGGGCCTATTTCTTGACAGATGACATTTCACTGGCTCCAAAACAAACACAACAATGGCGGATTGTAGCCAATGTAAATCAAAGTATCGATGCGATTGTTGCTCTAAAACAGGCACTGAAAAATCACAAAAATTTGATCGATGTTATTGATCGCTCTATTGAAGAAGGCACGCAGCGTCTTATATCATTGGTTGCTGCCTCCGATGGTCTTCAACTCACTTCTGATAGTGCTAAGAACACCAGGCATTTTGCCAATACCATGTTTAACATCATGCGGGGGGGTATTTTTGACAACAATTATAATATTGAAAAGGAAGATTTTTCAAGCTATATCGAAAAAGCCAATTTTAAAGTATTTTCAAGTAAAACTCAAATTTTGGCAGCACTTCCCGAGTGTTTTGATTTAGAGCATTTAAAAACGATTGCCCAGCAAGATAAAGATCAAAACTTTAAGCGCTTATGTCTAGAATATTTACCCCTAAAGTTTAGCCGACGTCATGGAGATCCCAGCCGTCCTTGGAATAAATTTTCAATTAACACCCGAAGTGAAGTTGATGGTTCTAAAATTTTAGATTATCAAGGTAACTGGCGAGATATTTTTCAAAATTGGGAGGCCTTGGTGCATTCCTACCCAGAATTTATCGAAGGCATGATTCACAAATTTCTTAATGCGACTACGTTTGATGGTTACAATCCATATAGAGTGACCAAAGCAGGTTTCGATTGGGAGGTCATCGAACCCGAAAACCCATGGTCTTACATTGGCTATTGGGGAGACCATCAAATTATTTATTTGCTGAAGTTTTTAGAATTTATTGAAATTTATTACCCAGGCAAATTAGAAAATTACTTTTCCAAAGATTTATTTGTTTACGCCAACGTACCTTATAAGATTAAACCCTATGAGGCGATTTTAAAGGATTCAAAAAACACTATTGAATTTGACCACAATGCTGAAAAAAATATTCAAATTAATCGCAAAGAAGTTGGCGTTGACGGTGCGCTTCTCACTGGCAGAGATGCTCTGATTTATAAAGTCAACTTTATTGAAAAAATTCTCGCTACAGTTTTAGCAAAGGTTTCCAATTTTATTCCCGAGGGGGGCATCTGGATGAACACCCAACGCCCAGAGTGGAACGATGCAAATAATGCTTTGGTTGGGAATGGAGTTTCTATGGTCACTCTTTACTATTTAAGACGATTTTTGAAATTCTTTGAAGGAATTTTAGCCAAAGTTTCTATTACTGAAGTTGCAATTTCTTCAGAACTATTGTTGTGTTTTAATTCTATCAAAAAGACACTTGAAACCCATCAATTTCTTTTGAAAGGCTCCATCTCTGATACCGATCGAAAGCAAATTTTAGATGGCTTGGGAGCTGCAGCCAGTGTTTATAGACAGACCATTTACAACGAAAAATTCTCTGGAGAAAAAGAAACCATCTTTATTGACGACATTCATTCTTTTGTGAAAATCGCACTTCAATTTATGGAACACTCGATAGAAGCTAACAAGCGCCCGGATGCGCTTTACCATGCTTATAACCTTATGACTATCGAAGCGGATAATGCCATATCCATATCCAATTTACCAGAAATGTTAGAAGGTCAAGTCGCAGTTTTAAGTTCTGGCTATTTATCCACCGATGCTGCTTTAGAGGTGCTGGACGGACTTAAGGCCAGTGCTTTATTTAGACCCGACCAATATAGCTACATCTTATACCCCAATAAAGTGCTGCCTAGATTTGTTGATAAAAACACCATATCTGAAGCACAAATTGAATCTTCGGATTTACTAAAATTATTATTGAAGAATGACAATAAGCAGATTGTAACCAAAGACCTTGATGGGAATTACCATTTTAATGGAAATTTTAATAATGTTGATTATTTAAGGGATGCCTTGACGAATTTACCATCAGTCTATCAACCTCTTGTTGCGAGTGACGCCGAAACTGTTTATGGTATTTTTGAAGTAATTTTTGATCACAAATCTTTTACAGGCCGCTCTGGAACTTTCTTTGGCTATGAGGGTTTAGGCTCTATTTATTGGCATATGGTTTCTAAACTTTTACTGGCTGTTTTTGAAGTGACTCAAAAGGCAATTACTACCCAATCTGATGCATCAAAAATAGGGCGGCTATTTGACCACTATTTTGAAATTAATGCAGGTATTGGTGCTCATAAGTCTCCAGAACTTTATGGGGCATTTCCAACGGATCCCTATTCACACACGCCGGGTGGAAAAGGGGCTCAGCAACCTGGAATGACTGGTCAAGTCAAGGAAGATATATTGAGCCGTTTTGGAGAGTTAGGTTTTTATGTCAACAATGGTTGTCTTGGTTTTTCACCTGATATTTTAAAGCCTTCAGAATTTCTCTCAGAAACCCAATCTTTTGATTATTATAATGTAAGGGGAGAAAAACAAAATATTTCTGTTAACCCCGGAAGTCTAGTTTTTACAATTTGCCAAGTTCCTGTTGTGTATAAGATAGGTTCTGAACCAGGGATTTCTGTAAAATTGACAGATGGAAGCGCTCACAATATAAAAGGTAAAATATTGGATCATGAAACAACTCAAACGATTTTCAAAAGATCTGATAGGGTTGAAATGATCATTGTACATGTAAATAAATAATTTTGAAAATTTCATATCTCATACCCTTTATTTTTTTGTCTGCCTGCGCGGTAATTCCTTCAACAAATATCGAAAAGGTGATAGTGTCTGGACGTTCCATTTTTATAAATGACGTTCCCTATTTTATTAAAGGGATTTGCTACCATCCAGTTCCTAGGGGCGCCTCAAAGCGTAATTTTGAGTCGCTAGATCAAGATCTATTGCTAATGAACGAAGCGGGGATCAATACCATTCGCTTGTATGAGCCAATTGACGATATAAAAGTTTTAAATAAAATTGAAGCCGCTGGGTTAAAGTTGATAATCAGTTTTGGCTATAATCAAAATGGAGTTTATGACATTGCCTCTGGCAGTTTCATCGATTACATAAAAAAATACAAAACTCATAATGCTATTTTAATATGGGAATTGGGAAATGAGTACAATTACCATCCCGAATGGTTTGATGGGAACATTCAAAACTGGTATGATGCCTTAAGTATAGCCACCGATTTAGTTCATCATGAGGATCCTAATCATCCTGTTTCAACGGCTCATGGCGATGTGCCAGACGAAAAGATATTGGCTCTAAATGCCAATTTAGACCTATGGGGACTCAACGTATACCGTTGGGACAAACCACAATCTGCTTTAAAGCGTTGGAAGAGAATAAGCTCTAAGCCGGTTTATCTTTCTGAAGTAGGGGCAGACAGTTATATGAAAATTAGTAAGTCTGGGTTTGAAAAAGGCGAAAATCAAAAGGCTCAAGCGACTGCTAATGCCAATATCATTGATGCGGTTTTTAGCCACAGTGATCTCACTTCTGGACTTTTTATTTTTTCATTTACAGATGGTTTGTGGAAAGCTGGAAATCCCGATCAACAAGATATCGGGGGCTGGGCTCCCAATAGCAGTGGCGTTCCCTATGATGGTACCCCAAACGAAGAGTACTGGGGAATTGTTGACATTGAAAGAAATAAAAAACAAACTTTTGATGCCATAAAAGAGCGGTTTACTAATTTTTCGATTAACAACAAAAAAACTCAGGAATGATAGATTACAAATGGATCGGTCCCTTAATATTCTTTTTAGCAAGTTTATTTATGTCTACTGGGTGCGAACAATCAGTCCCTACAGTTATTGTATATGAGACTTCTGAAAGTGGTCACAAATTATCTCCCATAAAAGAAGCTAAATTTTTTAAAGCCCCTTCAGAAATTAAATTAAATTTAAATCAAAAATTTCAAACGATTTCGGGTTTTGGTGGTGCATTTACAGAGGCCTCTGCCCATCTGCTAAACCAACTAAGTCAGTCCAAAAGAACCGAAGTTTTGAAGGCCTATTTTAGTGTGGATGGTGCGGCCTATTCTATGGCGAGAACGCATATGAATTCCTGTGACTTCTCACTCGACCACTACTCTTATTCCCCTGTAGCGGGTGATAAATATTTGAAGCATTTTTCTATTGATGAAGACCGAGAAGATTTAATTCCAATGATCAAAGACGCCCTAGAAATTTCTGTGGAGGGCTTTAAACTCTTTGCATCTCCTTGGACAGCAGCGCCCTGGATGAAGGATAACAATGCATGGGTTGGCGGAAAATTATTGCCAGAATACTACGACACTTGGGCCTTGTTTTTCTCAAAGTATGTTGAGGCTTATGAAAATGAGGGGATTGATATTTGGGGTTTTACTGTTGAAAATGAACCAATGGGGAATGGTAATAACTGGGAAAGTATGCATTTCTCACCAGAGGAAATGACCTATTTTGTTCAACACCACCTTGGTCCTAAGTTAGAAGCGGATGGCAAAGGTGACCTTGTAATTTTAGGGTATGACCAAAATCGAGCGGATATCAAAGAATGGGTGGATATGATGTATAAAGATGAAGCCAGCGCTAAATATTTTGACGGTACAGCCATACATTGGTATGAAAGCACCTATGACTACTTTCCTGAAGCTTTACAGTACGCACATCATAAAGCGCCTAATAAATATTTGATTCAAACAGAAGCCTGTGTAGATTCAGAAATACCAGTTTGGAAAGAAGATGCATGGTATTGGAAAAAAGAGGCTACCGATTGGGGTTATGATTGGCGTGAAGCTTCCAAAAAATATTTACATCCAAAATACGCCCCAGTCAATCGCTATGCAAGAGATATCATTGGATGTCTGAACAATTGGGTTGACGGCTGGGTAGATTGGAACATGGTTTTGGACCGTCAAGGTGGCCCAAATTGGTTTAAAAATTGGTGCGTGGCCCCAGTTATTATCGATCCAGATTCTGATGAAGTATATTATACACCATTGTATTATGTCATGGCGCATTTTAGTAAATTTATCAGGCCAGGAGCAGAGGTCATAGCAGCGGATTCAACAGATAAAGATTTGATGGTGACTGCAGCTCATAATCTTGATGGCTCTACTGCAGTAGTGGTTTTCAATGAAGGTTTCAAAGAAAAGACCTATCAATTAAAGGGATTAAAACTAGAAAAGACCATCAATATCAGTCCGCAAGCCATTCAAACAATTTTAATTACCAACTAAACCAATATATTATGCAAACATCTAATGCAACAGTCGATAGCGTATCAATGGGCCAAAAGATTGCTTTTGGATTTGGAATGTTAGCCAATCAAATGTTTCCAGCCATTTTGGGAATCTTCATGGTTGTTCTCATTGAAGACTTGGGATTTTCTGGTTGGATGTGGTCTTTAATTTTTCTTTTTCCTAGAATTTTTGATGCCATAACTGATCCTATTATGGGTTTTATCTCTGATAATACCAAATCTAAATGGGGCCGCCGCCGACAGTATGTCTTCATTGGAGGACTTGTTATGGGGCTTGCTTATATTTTTATGTGGCAACTTTATAAAACAGATGGTGTAGAGTACAACTTTTGGTATTTCTTTTTGTGGTCTTTAGTCTTTTATTTGGGACTAACCATTTTTAGTGTCCCTTATGTGGCCATGGGTTACGAAATGAGTGATGATTTTCACGAAAGAACAAATATTATGGCCATTGCGCAATGGATTGGACAGTGGGCTTGGGTCATTGCACCTTTGTTTTGGATTATAATGTATGACCAAGATTGGTTTCCCTCTGCTGACGTTGCTGTAAGAGAATTGGCCATATGGGTTGCTATTCCTTGTACGCTTTTTGCTTTGGTGCCTGCTTTCTTTATCAAAAGCAAATCCACATTAAACGAAGACTATGAGCCTTTAAATTTTGCGAATATTGGGAATAGCTTAATAAAAATATTTGAAAGTTTTATTCAAGCATTTAAAATTAAAGAGTTCAGAAAATTATGCGGCGCAACCTTTTTAATATTCAATGCTTTTAACACAGTAGCAGCACTGACCTTTTTTGTAATTGTTTACAAATTATTTAATGGAGACGCCGGTGCATCTGGTATTTGGGTTTCTATGTTTGGATGTTTGGGGGCCTTGGGGACAACATTTATTGTGATTCCAGCGGTGGCTTGGATGTCTAAAAAAATGGGTAAAAAAAGAGCTTTTATGTTATCACAAACAATTTCATTGGTGGGCTATATAATGCTTTATTTTTTATTTATTCCAGGTAAACCATCGCTGTATATTATTGCTTTACCGTTCTTTTCTTTTGGAATTGGAAGCTTGTTTACAATAATGATGTCAATGACTGCAGATGTTATTGATATTGATGAGTTAAATACAGGAAAACGAAGAGAAGGAATTTTTGGTGCAATTTATTGGTGGATGGTAAAAGTAGGCTTTGCCATTGCTGGTGCATTGAGTGGTGCCATTATCACATTCGTTGGTTTTGATCCAGACCTTGCAACGCTAGACCAACAAGCGGCTGTAGATGGACTACATGCTTTCTTCTGTTTTTTTCCGATGGGAGGCACCATCCTCGCCATGTTTATCATGCGTAACTATAGCATTACTGAAGAGAAGGCTAAAGAAACAAAAGCTGCATTGGCAGAAAAAAGAAAATAATTAAGAAATCTGTAGTTTATTTCCGGAAATTTTGCTCCCATTTCCAAGCGGAACCAACCATACTATTTAAATCTCGCTTGGCGCGCCAACCTAATATTTGTGTTGCAAGATCTGTAGATGCGTACATCACTGCTACATCCCCCTCACGACGGCTCGTGATTTCATAATTCAATCGAAGGTTGTTAACCGTTTCAAAACTTTTGATGACTTCAAGAACTGAATAGCCTTGCCCCGTTCCTAAGTTGTAAATTTCATAATTCGCCTTTTGTTGGCTTTTCATTAAATACGCTAGTGCTGCGACATGGGCTTCAGCTAAGTCTACCACATGAATGTAGTCTCTGACAGCAGTTCCATCATCGGTAGGGTAGTCATCTCCAAAGACCCAAAGTTTGTCTCTAAGACCTGCTGCTGTTTGGGTAATATAAGGCATTAAATTATTGGGAATCCCGCTTGGAAGCTCCCCAATAAGCCCCGAATCGTGTGCCCCTATAGGATTGAAATAGCGCAAGCTAATGACGGACAAATTTTTATTTGCAGTTGTATAATCTTCTAAAATTTCCTCAGCAATTTTTTTAGTATTACCATATGGTGAAAAGGGTCTTTTAACCGGGCTGTTTTCTGTCATAGGGAAAGACTCTGGGTCCCCATAAACGGTTGCAGAGGATGAGAATATAAAGCTTTTTATACCAAAGGTTTTCTGTGCATACAATACATTAATTAGGGCAAATAAATTGTTCTCATAATAACTCAATGGACTATCAACAGACTCCTTAACAGCTTTATAAGCTGCAAAATGAATGATAGCAGTAGCATCTTTGTGCTGCTCAAATGCCTCCAATGCGGCTTTTTTGTCTCTAAGATCTACTTTTGAAAAATGGGGCCGAATTCCTGTGATTTTAAAAATCCTGACAATTGTTTCTTCTGAGGCATTGGAAAGGTCATCAAAAATAACGACTTCATGACCTTGATCTATCAACGCAATTGAGGTGTGGGACCCAATGTAACCACAACCACCTGTAACTATTACTTTTGACATTCATTATAATTATAGGGGTCAAATATATTGATATTTTCAGAAAGTTTGTTTTTAATTTAAAAAAATATCGGGGTTGGCTAAAAATTCCATAAAAATTATAAATCCAGCCATTGCAAATATAAAATACCCAAAAAAATTCCGAAGTTTTAAGTTATCAAAATAACTTCCTAGTTGGGTGCCAATAAAAATCCCAAAAATAGCCAAGCAAGTAAAAGGCAACAAAAAAGTCCAATCAATATCCATGACCAAAGCATCCCCAAATAAAAATCCAATGAGTGATTTTAAGGTCACGATTGCCAGTGAGGTTCCAATGGCTATTTTAACATCAATATTTGTAAAAAACATCAAGGCTGGAATGATTAAAAACCCCCCACCTGCGCCCACGAGCCCAGTTATGCTGCCAATGAGCATCCCTCCAATTAAAATTAAGGGATAGCTGTGGGGTTTTGTTTTAGTACCTCGCTTTCTAATATTTTTTTTTGGTATTTTCAGCATGCTTAAACCTGCAGGGATCATTAGCACTGCAAAGCCCCCCAATATAACCATCCGCCTGCTGATGACAACATGGCCAATTAAAAACAATTCCTCTGGAATTATGGGCATTAAAAATAATCTAACAGCAGTAACACTCAAGATGGCGGGAAGTCCAAAAACAAGTGCAATTCTAAAATCTATGGTTCCTTTTTGATGCTGTTTAAAACTACCTACCAAGGCACTACAACCTACCACAAATAAAGAATATCCAGTGGCTAATTTTTCATCAATCATAAACAAATAGGTGAAAACTGGAACGGCGAGAATAGACCCACCGCCTCCAATAAGCCCCAAAATAATTCCTATAAATACCGCAAAAAAATAGCCAAGTGCTTCTGTCAAAACAATAATTTTTTATCTGGAAACACTGTGAAATGATTTTTGTGTTTGAGATTGTTTTTACAAATTAACAAAAATTGACATTAACATACTTTAACGCTTTGCCAATCTTTTTTTGTAACTTTAAATGTAAATTTGCCTTATTAATTGGTACAATTTCAGGCAATTATGACAAAAATACAGACATTTGATAGGCTTTATACTTTTTTGCTTTCTGAAAAGGTGAAATTAAAAATTGAAAAAACAATTCTGGTTATTGCTGTAATCAGTTTTGTCGTTCATCTTGCGCTTATTTATCTCAAACGCTATGGAATTTTAGATCTATTCGAAACCTCCAATTTCTTTGATAATCCCATTGCAGCCATTTATACGCCATTCTCCTTTATATTAATTTACGAAGTATACTTGTTAATTTTCTATTTACCGAGATCTATAACGACCTACATAACCAAACAATACGAAATTATCACCCTCATTGTGATTCGTCGTATTTTTAAAGACCTATCCAATTTGGAGTTGTCTTCGAATTGGTTTGAAATTAAAAATGATATCGCTTTCACCTACGATATCCTAACCGCTTTATTGTTGTTTTTTCTNATTTACCTCTTTTCTTATTTAAGAGAGAATTTAGACGCTTTAAATANGAATACTCGCCTTNAAAACANTCAAATAAATCAGTTTATAAAAATCAAAAAAATAATGGCCTCTGCNCTCATTCCTATTTTTATTGGAATTGGTTTGTTCACTTTTGGCAGCTGGGTTACCTATTCAATGCCATCTAATATTTCGGCAGCCCTGAAAGATGTTAATAGTTTGTTTTTTGACGATTTCTTCGCAGTTCTTATTATTGTAGATGTATTGTTGCTTTTGGTTTCTTTTTTCTACACAGATCAGTTTCACAAGGTCATTCGAAACTCTGGTTTTATCATTTCAACCATTCTCATTCGAATGTCTTTTACAGTTGAAGGGTTTATCAATAACATTTTAATTATCGCTTCTATCGTTTTTGGTTTGGGGATTTTATGGGTTCACAACAAGTTTGTAAAAAACCTGAATTTTAACTAATCAATTATAAAACATAGCTATCGGCGCATCTGCTTTTTCTTTTTTGAACGCTTTTTTCTATGATTCCGCTTTGTAGACTGTTTACTTTTGATCATTTCCCATTGGTTAAATTGTTCATCAGATAGGATTGTTTTTAAACTTTCTTTCATGGCGATTTCATCATCCAATCTTGCGACTTTCATATTGTAGATATCCTCACTGCTTGGGCGTTCTTTAGGTTTATTTTCCATGCGCAACTTCATTTTTTTTGTCTTTTCTAAAATCAGTGCATACAGTTGAGCTTGCTGGTTTTGGTTTAAATCTAATTCTAGAGTCATCTTTTTGGACCAAAGCGTAGCTGATTGCTCAGGAGTCATCCTTTTCATCTCCTGCATGCGGGGGTTGGGCCGCTTTCCACGATCAGAATCCATGCCTCGCGGTTGTTGTTGTGCAAAGACTGAAATACTAAAAAGAAGGATTAAAATTTTTAAAATAGATTTCATGGCATTTTTTTGTTTATTCATTAATGTACAAAAATTATTCTGGATTTAGAACCACCTCAATTCGCTCTACAATATCTTGAAGATGGATGCGCGTCATGCCATCTGCCGTTCTAATGAGTCCCCGTTTTATCATGCGCTTCAGTTCATTTAATTCAAATCGAGTTACAGCTCTAATGTCCGACTGACTTGTATTTACAGCAGTTGATTTCACATAATCGCTGCCCACTCTTTTACTTTGATTTTCAGCGGTTATGAGATAAGTAAGGCGGTCAATATGCGCCCTTTGAAGGTTTCGGCGGTAGGTGTCAATTTTTTGACCATTTTTGAGTTCTCTCCATATACTGTTGCGCAATGCAGAGGTTAAATCTGTCAGTTTAAAAGCTTCAGAACCATTTAAGGTTTCATTTTCAATAAGCCGCGCCATTTTCCCCAAACTCAATAGATTTTTCAAAGTTCGCTCTTGCAACTTGCGAATGCGTTCTATAGACCCTGAATACTCAATACGCTCAAAAATAGCCTTGTCTATTAACCATGAAGGGATTTGAAACAATTCTTTATCCAAAAAGTCCAAAGCCTCTGCTTGTTTTTCTTTGGACACATGGGTGTACACGGGACCTTCTTGATCGGCAGTTTTATAATGCTCGTAAACACCTCCAATATGATTCGAAACATGACCCATGTAGCGGTTGAATTGCGAGAGCACTTGTCCATACATGGCTTCCAAATCACTGTAATCTTCTCCATTTTTGGTCGTCCATTGGATCAAATTAGGTACAATCCGTTCCAGGTTTTTTATGCCATAGGTGCTGGCCAATACCGCATCGTCACCAAGGTCTTCTGTCTGCGAACTTGGATCTACTACATCACCAGCCTGTTGGTGCCCAAAACGGTACATGGGATCTCCAGCATGTTTTGTAATCCAACCGTTTAATACTTCTTTTTCTTCTTCTGCAGTTTTTCCAGGAATTGGCCGGTACCCCCAAGCAATCGCATATTTATCATAGACACCGATATTAGGCATCAGCGCGACCCCTTCGTCTTCAGGCTGTGCGACATAATTAAAGCGTGCATAATCCATGATTGAGGGTGCGGTGCCATATTTTTGAGTGAATTCAGCATTTCTCAAATCCTCTACCTTATAGGCACAACTGCTGCCCATATTATGTGGCAATCCGAGGGTATGACCAACTTCGTGTGCAGATACAAATCGAATCAGACGCCCCATAACCTCATCTTCGAACTCAGCAGCTCTAGCATCAGGGTTGATGGCAGCTGTTTGAACAAAAAACCACCCACGAAGTAAAGTCATGACATTGTGGTACCAATTGATATCACTTTCTAAAATTTCTCCTGTTCTTGGATCACTTACATGAGGACCATTGGCATTTGGAATGGGTGATGCTAAATACCTCACCACCGAATAGCGAACGTCTTCTGGACTCCATTCGGGATCTTCTTCAGGGGTTGGAGGGTCTGCTGCAAGGATGGCATTTTTAAAACCAGCGGCTTCAAAGGCGACTTGCCAATCTTCAATACCTTGTTTGATGTATTCTCGCCATTTTTTTGGCGTGGCGCGATCAATATAATAAACAATTGGTTTTTTGGGTTCCACCAATTCTCCAGCTTCAAATTTTTCGAGGTCTTCCGCTTTGATTTCAAGTCGCCAACGGTCTAAATACACCAATTCTCGACTTCTTTGATCCTCCAATCCATAATCGACT
Source organism: Flavobacteriaceae bacterium (assembly GCA_002709185.1). The sequence goes on along the minus strand of PAQB01000009.1, from coordinate 31,169 downwards.
TGCCCCCTTGCAAACCAGCCTACACGTTGGTCAAAATAACGTCGTTTCATGGGGTTTTGAGGCAATAAAATCATTGAATTATTAATTTCAACAGATACGGTTCCTGTACTTGAATTTGAAGGTGGATTTGATGCTGCATAGGTTTTAACATGTCTGGCTTCAATATTTTTTGGATAACTTTTGACACTTTCGATAAATGACTTGTTACTTTCTAGGCGGGATATTTTGTATTGTTTTCTACGATAGCTTGGCAATCCTAGTGCTTTTACATCCGTTTTAAATAGATCCGTTACATTGATGACAGTTGCAGTGGAATCATTGCTGTAGGCTTTGATCGGGAAGGTATATAAAACCGGTTCAAAGTTTGAATTCACAACGGCTTCGTGAACGGGAAGCGAATCTGCTGCAAAAACTTCATGAGATACCACCCGCAACAAGACTTTTTTATCTCTTTTTTGCCACCTCAAAACTTGGGTGTTTTGTTTTCCACCGCCAAATCCAATACCAGATGCTGTTTTAGCAATGCGACTGACCATGAGCATTTCTTTTTCAAACAATGAATCTGGAATTTCGTAATAAAAATCGGTGTCAATTTTGTGAACTTTAAAAAGCCCCTCATCCGAAACAGCGTCTTTTGTGATGACTTCTGAATAGGGTTTGATTCCATCCTTCTTTGGTTTTGGCTTGGTAGTGTTTTTTGAAGTGTTGTCTTTATTTTTTTTAACCGAGCCTGCCTTGATGCTGATTGCACAAGAATGTAGAACTACAGCTGCAGCTAATAAAAGAGTGGTTTTAAATATTTTTTTCATTGTCTCAAAGAAATTAAATTATAGAGCAATATTTAAGGCCTATGTTTTAGGGTTTAGTCCAAAAGTATTACTGCAAGCTCATTTTCTATTTTGGCCACTTTTGCCAACCCTTGCTTCGTTAAACTTTTTATTGCTTTATCCCACCCCTTATTACTGAGACCAGCTTGAATTTTTAATTCGTGTAGCTGAATGGTTTTTTTATTTTGAAGGATGTCGAAAATCACTTTTTCATTTTCATTTAAATCCAAAGCTTTTTTCTCGGGTTTCATCTGCGGGAAAAACAACACCTCTTGAATGGATGCATTATTGGTTAAAAACATAATCAAGCGATCCATTCCAATGCCCATTCCAGAAGTTGGCGGCATCCCATATTCTAAGGCTCTTAGAAAATCTTCATCAATAAATTGAGTCGCTTCATCATCGCCTCTATCGGCCAATTTTAATTGTGCTTCAAAGCGCTGGCGTTGATCTAAGGGGTCGTTGAGCTCAGAGTAAGCGTTGGCGATTTCTTTTCCGCACACCATCAGTTCAAAGCGTTCGGTCAAATCTGGATTGCTGCGGTGTTCTTTGCAAAGTGGACTCATTTCTTTTGGATAGTCTGTAATGTAGGTTGGCTGAATGTAGTTCCCTTCGCATTTTTCACCAAAAATTTCATCGATTAACTTGCCTTTCCCCATACTCTTGTCAACTTCTATTCCCATGTTTAAGGCAGCTTTTCTTAGTTCTTCCTCAGACTTCCCTGTAATGTCATAGCCTGTAAATTCTTTTATGGCTTCTGTCATCGTGACTCTAGCATAGGGTGCTTTGAAATCAATTTCATGGGCGCCAAAGGTGGCTTTAGTAGTCCCATTGACTGCATTGGCACAAAACTCTAGGAGCTGCTCACAAAATTCCATCATCCAATTATAGTCCTTGTAAGCCACATAAATTTCCATGGCTGTAAATTCAGGATTGTGGGTGCGGTCCATCCCTTCATTTCTAAAGTTTTTTGAGAATTCATAAACTCCGTCAAATCCACCAACAATCAGACGTTTTAGGTACAATTCATTGGCAATGCGCATGTACAAAGGAATGTCAAGGCTATTGTGGTGGGTAACGAATGGTCGTGCTGCAGCACCTCCAGCTATGGGCTGTAAGACAGGTGTCTCTACTTCAAAATATCCAGCATCATTAAAAAAATTTCGCATGGCATTAAACAACTTTGTTCGCTTGACAAAAACTGTCTTGACATGAGGATTCACCGCCAAGTCTGCATAGCGTTGGCGGTAGCGCATTTCAGGATCGTTGAATTCGTCATAAGAATTTCCATCTGCATCTGTTTTAGGAAGTGGGAGCGGTTTTAATGCTTTGCTCAAAAGTTTAAAATTTTTGACTAGGATTGTTTTTTCACCCACTTGAGTGATAAATAATTCTCCTTCAACCCCAATAATATCTCCTAAATCTAAAAGTTTTTTAAAGACATCATTGTAGGCAGACTTGTCTTCACCTGGGCAAATTTCATCCCTATTAAAATAGACTTGAATGCGCCCTTCACTGTCTTGAACTTCTGTGAAAGCAGCCTTCCCTTGCACTTTTTTTCGCATTAAGCGTCCAGCAATAACCACCTTTTCTCCTTCGTTAAAATTGGATTTAATGCCTAAACTGTTATGGGTTACAGGGAATAAGTCGGCGGGATAAGGATTGATTCCTAACGCACGAAGCTTTGAAAGTTTTTCGCGTCGGACAAGTTCTTGTTCGGAAAGCTGTGCCATAGTTGTTTAATCTTAATTGATAACAAATATAACGACTCTGCATTGGATTTCAATAGGGAATTTAAAATTCAATAGTTTGTAACGATTTTGATGTATTTTTGTCTTATTGTAGCGTTATAATTTTCAAATTTATTGCGATGAGTATTTGGCGGGTTTTATTGTCTATTTTATTTCCACCCCTAGCAGTATTAGATAAGGGTTGTGGCTCCTTTGTAATTGTCTTTATTTTGACACTTTGTGGTTGGGTACCAGGAGTTATTGCGGCCTTAGTCATTCTTAATAATCCAAATCATTAATCCCTTATTTTTACAACATGAATAAATCAATTCAGCTTCAAGATCTAGGTCTAAAGGATTATAAGGAAACTTGGGATTTGCAAGAAGAAATTTTTAAAAAAACGGTGGCTGTAAAAGTCAGAAATAGACGCGAAAACACCAGATTATCAACGCCCAATCACTTTTTATTTGTAAGCCATGCACATGTTTACACTTTAGGAAAAAGTGGCGATCTTTCTAATTTACTTTTAAATGAGGAACAACTCAAGACAAAAGGTGCCAATTTTTATAAAATTAATAGGGGGGGAGACATCACTTACCATGGACCTGGCCAAATTGTTGGTTATCCTATTCTAGATCTCGAAAATTTTTTTACGGACATTCATAAATACCTTCGCTTATTGGAAGAAACTATTATTTTAACACTTGCAGATTACGGTGTGGAGGCTTCAAGAAGTCAGGGAGAAACCGGTGTATGGTTAGATGTTGGAACGCCTTTTGCAAGAAAAATTTGTGCGCTCGGAGTTCGTGCCAGTCGCTGGGTAACTATGCATGGATTTGCCCTCAATGTCAATACCGATTTAGGGTATTTTGATCACATTATTCCTTGTGGGATTCGCGGTAAATCTGTCACCTCATTACGGGTTGAGTTGAAGCAAGATCATGTGGACGAAAATGAAGTCAAAGAAAAATTATTGAAACATTTCTTGAATCTTTTTGAGGCCCAAAAGATCAATACAGTTGGTACATGATAAAACTCTCATCACTGCTTTGACAAATAAATTCAAGGGCTGCATCCCCATCGACGTTTGCTAAATCAACACTTGAAGCTGCATAAACAGGAAAACCTGGTAGCACCTTTCCTTGACTGTCATAAAACCAAACTTTGTTGGATTGAAGATCTGTGATGCTTATGTAAATTTTGTCATTGAGATAAAATAATTTTGGGGGACTAAAATTCCCATAATCAAGCGTTGCTTTCTGAGCTTTAATTTGTAAGATATTACTCCATTGTGCTACCAATGTTTTACTAGAAGCTGTGATTTGGGTGCCTGGGTCAAACCCTAGAGATTGCAAACTCAAACGCCCTTTGGTATCCACCTGAACAAAATCTCCATTGTTGTCAATTGTTGAGAATTGATTTTTATAGAAGTACAGGTTTTGATCTGAGAAATTGAGGGTTTCCTTAACGTCAATTCTCATTTTTCCTCGCCGATCTAAAATCTTTAAATTCTGCCCCTCAGAAAATACAATATAATCCCTCCCTCTGTGTCGAACATGTTTTGGGGTATTATTAATCTTGTACCCTGCATTGTATTCAAATCCTTTCACACGTTTCCCTTTGCCATCGTACATTAACAAATTAGCCCCCTGTGTGACTAAAAATCTATAATTTCTTGTTTTGTCATAATCAAATACAGCCAAGGGTTTTGAAACTTTATCTTTGAACGTTAGCGGAAATCGTCCAACATCCCTACCTAAGCGGTCTAAGATATAAAGTCTATTTTTAGTAGCAAATGCCATTTGAAGGCGTCCGTTTTTAAATAAGTCAACTTGTTTTACAGCGCCTAAGATTGGGCCTGATATTCTTTTTTTCCAACGTACGACCCCTTCATTTGATATTAAATACAATTGATTTTCAACATCTTGTACCAAAATATCTTTTTGCCTTGTTTGATGGTTTTTTACAAATTGAATGTCTCCAATGATTTGTGCATCTACCTTAAAGCTAAAGGCTTCAGTTACTTTTTGAACATTTGAAGCAGATTTCTGCTTTTGAATCAATCCATTGAAATGAATTGTATTGTCGTCTTTAACGACTTGAACAGTGGAATTTTGAAACGTTTCCAAGCTTTCTGCTGTCACATTGGCCCCCAAGTGATTGTTTAGAATCTTAGCCAAGCGATTTGAATCAAATGTTTGAAGGTAAGACGCCTCGTCACTTAGTGTTTTTTGTATGGATTGATACCCTTGGCTTTGAGCCAGATTGTTTTGATTGGTGTATTTAGAGATTACGTCTTCTAGGGTGGTTTCGTTTTCAGAAAATATAATAAATTCATCTAAAATTGTATAAGCTGATGGCTTAATTTTAGGCAACAAATCCCCAAAAGTTTCCTCAAACATAGAACTGTATTCAAATTTAAATAGCGGTACAGAACGAAATGTTTTCAAGAGTTCTTGCTGTCCTGTCAAAACATCCTTAATCGTGCCAATATCCAATGCATGCAAAGCAATTGCAACTCCGTTTTCGGATTCAATACTGCCAATTTCCTCAGTTGTTTCAAAAAAAGACTTGGCAAATTCTGAAGGGATTAATGTACTGTCGTTTTCACTTATATTTTTAGAAAATTGTTCAAAATTAGAAAAGTTGTAAGACTTGAAATTTTGGCTTTGATTGGGAGCAATTTGGTTTAATTTAGAGGCTTTAGGATTGATCTTATCAAACAAATGGAACCACAAAGAATCTGTATACACCCCACTAAAAGATAGACTTGATGGACTGGCATAAACGTCCAGTAAAAGATTGTTGAAAATAAAATCTATCCCTTGAATTTCTTTTGGCGGGGCCGTATAAATCGAAAATGTCGCATCGGGCTTAAGAATGTTAGTGAATTTCTGGAAAGGGTGGTTTAGCGTTTTATTACGCGGGGTGTTCATGGGGTAAGTGTTGTTATATACCCATATGCTATCTTGAATAAATTTAGAATTTAAAAGCGTTTTGGACTTCAAGTGTTGTTGTTCTGTAATAAATGTATAACTGGGTTCAGTCATACTTCGATTTGAACAAATCAGTAGAGGCCCCGAAATTTTCAGGCTGTCAATTGGCATTAAATGGCTTTCAAAAAGCGATTCCAAGTTCGTTTGGCCTAGAAGGGTATTGTTCTTTAAAGCGCTTTTGAAACTTTCTAATGAATTGATTTTTAGGACAAGTGTAGAACCTTCAGGGATAAAGTCTTCAATATTTGCCTGCGTATCGTATTTGTTTTGACATCCAAATGTCAAAACTACAAACAAGAAAAAAATGATTTTACTTCTCATGAATTAATTCTATTGAGCTCTAAACAAAGATAGGATTAAAATTCAAAAAGTAGCTGATCGGCCAGGAGTTTAAAAGATATTCTGTGGTATTTTGAAACCCCATATTTTTGAATGGCGTTGCGGTGCTCTTTGGTCGGATAACCTTTGTTTTGCTTCCAATTATACATGGGGAATTCTTGATGAATTTTAGTCATATAATCGTCGCGGTATGTTTTCGCGAGAACAGAGGCCGCAGCAATGTTCATGTATTTTGTGTCTCCTTTAATAATGGTTTTATGAGGAATGTCCATATAGGGCTTAAAACGGTTACCGTCTACAGCAATAAATGTGGCTTTATCCAATTGAGCGACAGCCTTGTGCATCCCCATAATAGATGCATTTAAAATATTAATTTTGTCAATTTCTTCTGGAAATATGTGTGCCACTCCGAATCCTATCGCTTGAGCTTCAATGATGGGGCGCAATTCCGTGCGCCTGTTATGCGAGAGTTGTTTGGAGTCATTTAGCCACTTGTTTTTAAAGCCTTTTGGTAAAATTACAGCGGCCGCTGTGACTGGGCCTGCCAAACACCCTCGGCCAGCCTCGTCGGTGCCGCATTCAAATTTTTCATTGGTCACACTATGCTTGAGCATGGTTTTTTAAAATTATACGTAAATATAGACTACTTTTTTCGAACCGTTCCAAAGGCTTTAAAATCCCTAATAATTTGCTACTTTTGAGACAGCAATTATTTTTTATTAACATGGTATACAAATACGTTGTCGTTTTTTTGTTGGTTTTGTGTTCGAGTGCTGTTTTTGGGCAGCGGAAACTTCCGGCTGATAAAGTATTGAGAGAGAATCCCTCAAGGGATATAAGCAGAAATAGCTCCAGTGAGACCAGTCGCGAATCTAAAGATCTTTCAAAAAACCCCAAAGGTAAAATTGAAGATTACAAAATCATTTCGCGCAAGCTTGATACTGTACACTTAGACACAACACTTACCATAAAAAAAGAATATAAATTCAATTACCTTAGGCGTGACTATTTTGAATTACTCCCATTTAACAATATGGGGCAGAGTTTTAATGCTTTGAGTCAGAATTTTTACAGGCGTAGCATGCAACCAGGCTTCGGGGCCAAGGCCAAGCATTTTAATTATATGGATGTCGACGCCATTCATTACTACCGTGTGCCTACACCATTAACAGAACTCATGTATAAATCTAACTTTGAACAGGGCCAATTGTTAGATGCATTTTTTACAGTAAATACTTCAGAACAATTTAATTTTTCCATCGCCTACAAAGGCATGCGTTCTTTAGGAAAATACCAACACATATTATCAAGTACTGGAAATTTTAGGTTTACCTCCACTTACCATACCAAGAACAAGCGTTATCACTTGCGCGCTCACCTTGTTTCCCAAGATCTTTTGAATCAAGAAAATGGCGGGATTGCTGATGATCAATTGGTAGAGTTTGAAAACGGAAATTCTGAATTTATAGACCGATCCTTGTTTGATCCACTATTTGAGGATGCGGAAAATAACCTTGAGGGCCGCCGCTTTTATCTCGACCACACCTATCAACTTAAGCCAAAGGACTCCTTGGGGAATAATGGTTTAAAGCTTGGTCATGTGCTTCATATGGAAGACAAATTTTACCAGTACACCCAGTCTCGAAATTCAGCTGCATTTGGGGATGCTTTTGTAAGCTCTAATTTGTCAGATAAAAATACATTTGATCACTTTTACACAGAAGTCAATGCCGAATACAACAATAATTTCCTTGGAATTTTTCAGGCCAAATTAGGTTACAATCAATACAGTTACGGATATAACTCCTTGGTCATACTGAATGGTCAGACCATTACTAATCGACTAAATGAGAGTGTATTGTCTTTTGAGGGGGGGTATAGAAATCAAATTGGTGCGGTGGCCCTCAACGCCGATTTGGGTGTGAATGTTTCTGGGGATTTAGAAGGCAATTTTTTAGATGTTCAAGCCAATTACACAATAAACGAAGATCTCAGCGCCACAGCAGCGCTCAATTCAAATTCTTCTGTAGCCAATTACAATTACCGACTTTACCAAAGTGATTATTTGAGCTACAATTGGCAGAATAGTTTTAGAAATCAACACTCTCAGCATTTGGCTTTTTATTTGCGTTCTAAAAAGTACGGAGATTTGTCTGTGGATTACACAACAGTCAATAACTACCTCTATTTTGAAGATAAGGGGCTTGGAGTGAAGCCTCATCAATATGAAGGGACTGTCAATTATGCTCGTGCGAAGTATGAAAAAGAATTTAAATTCAGAAATTTTGGTTTGTATAATACCGTCATGTATCAGCATGTTTTGGAGGGGGATCAAGTCCTTAACATGCCCCAAATTAACACAAGGCATACTTTTTATTATGCCAATCATTTATTTAAAAATGCATTGTATTTACAAACGGGCTTTAACTTGAGTTATTTCTCTAAATACAATATGAATGGATATGATCCCGTATTAGCGGAATTTTATGTGCAAAACAACGCCTCTTTTGGCGATTTCCCCAGAATTGACTTCTTTGTAAATGCTAAAATTCAGCAAACGAGAATTTTTATAAAAGCCGAACACTTTAATTCGTCTATGACCGGATACAACTTCTATTCTGCGCCCAATTATCCTTACCGAGATTTTATTGTTAGATTCGGGATTGTTTGGAATTTCTTTCTATAAATACATTTTTTAAGTCTGAACCGCTTTAATCTCATAAGACCGCTTATGTTTTTTAGGCTTAGAATATTTTTCATTACGAGCTCTGCGATGTTGAAAATAAACCAACAAAACTAAATCATAAACGACCCTAAAGATTCGTTCAAGACCATACTTAGAAATTCCAAATTTACGCGCATTGTGTCTAACAGGAACTTGTGTTATTCGTGCACCATTAAAATGGCTTAATAGCGATATGTAGCGGTGTATCTCGCCGTGTAAATCTAATTCTTTGGCTGTATTTTTGGTAAATACTTTCAGCGCACAGCCATGGTCTTTAATGTTAAGATTTGTTACCAACCTAATGATGCGATTGGCCACTGTTGAAGGAATGGTTTTTAGAATCGAATCCTTTCGATTGGTGCGTATTCCTGTTACCAAATCCCAATTTTCATCTTTAACTTTCTCAACCATCCAAGGAATATCCCTAGGGTCATTTTGTAAATCCCCATCCATTGTAACAATATAATCTCCTTTTGCCGTGTCTATTCCGGCAGCCAAGGCCAGACTTTGGCCATAATTTTTTTCTAGCTCAATCACAATAAGGTTTGGATGCTTCAATTTTTTTAGTTGCATCCCAGTGCCATCAGTCGAGCCGTCATTGACCAACAATAGTTCATATTTAAATCCCTTTAAGGCATTGTGAATCGCCTCCTTCAATATACCCACATTACCTGCTTCATTATAAAGTGGGACAACAATAGATATGAGCCCAAAATCATTCCGAGGATTTTTTGTCAAAAAGTGAAGATTTAGTTAGTTCCTCAAATGTAAACCAATTTTCTAACAGAATCAATCTTTTAAAATAGCTCTCGAAATCACTATTTTTTGAATTTCAGAGGTTCCCTCGTAGATTTGCGTAATTTTGGCATCACGCATCATGCGCTCGACATGATAATCCTTTACAAATCCATTACCCCCGTGAATTTGAACGGCTTCTACGGTATGTTGCATGGCGACTTTTGAGGCATATAATTTTGCCATCGCACTGGAAGTGTCATAGCTGCGGCCCTGGTCTTTGTCTAAAGCTGATTTGTAAACCAAAAGCCGTGCTGCTTCAATATCGGTTGCCATGTCTGCCAACTTAAAAGCAATGGCTTGGTGTTTGCTGATTTCTTTCCCAAAAGCCTTTCTTTCCATAGAATACTTGAGTGATAATTCATAGGCACCTGCCGCAATTCCCAGGGCTTGGGCTGCAATGCCTATGCGTCCTCCGGATAGTGTTTTCATGGCAAATTTAAATCCAAATCCAGCCTCGCCGATGCGGTTTTCTTTAGGTATTTTCACAGCATTGAATTGCAAGGTATGGGTATCGCTTCCGCGAATTCCTAGCTTGTTCTCTTTTGGACCAATTTCAAAGCCAGGCGTGTCTCTTTCTACAATGAAGACATCAATTCCTTTGTGTCCTTTGCTCTTATCTGTTTGGGCAATCACTAAATAAACTTGGGCACGTCCACCATTTGTAATCCAATTTTTAGTTCCATTTAAAAGATAATGATCTCCTTTGTCAACAGCTGTAGTGCTCTGGGATGTTGCATCACTTCCGGCTTCAGGTTCGCTTAGACAAAATGCACCAATCCATTCCCCCGCTGCTAATTTTGTCAGGTACTTCTGCTTTTGTTTTTCGGTTCCATATGCTTCCAGACCAAAACATACCAGCGAATTATTAACTGAAACGATAACACTAGCCGAGGCATCAACTTTAGAGAGTTCCTCCATGACGAGTGCATAAGACAGCGTATCCATACCACTGCCACCATATTTTGGGTCTACCATGATGCCCATAAAACCTAATTCCGCCATTTTTTTGACTAAATTGTCGGGGAATTTTTGAAGTTCGTCGCGCTCAATTACGCCGGGGAGCAGTTCAGTTTGAGCAAATTCACGTGCGGCGTCTCGCACCAATATTTGTTCTTCGGATAGGTTAAATTTCATATAGATTTTAAGTTACAATATTTACAAACAATGTATTCAAATTTAATCCAAAATGCCAAACAATTTAAGTTAATAATTTTAAATTTATCAATGTGATAAATAAAATTTACAGTATTGTCGGGGTGATGTCTGGCACCTCTTTAGATGGAGTGGATTTATGTTGGGTGAAATTTTCAAAAAAAGAGAATTGGAGTTTTGGTATTTTAGCCGCTGAAACCCATAATTATACGCCTTCTATCAAATCGCGGTTACAATCTGCCATTGCACTAAGTTCTGAGGCTTTGATAAAATTAGATCGGGATTATACAATGCATTTGGCGGAGTGTTTAAAATTATTTATTAAAAAGTATAAAATCAAAAATTTAGATGCTGTATGCAGTCATGGACATACCATATTTCACCAACCGGATAAAGGCATTACCCTTCAAATTGGAAATTTACCAATACTTGCTGATGCTATTAAACAAACTGTCGTTTGCGATTTCAGAGTCCAGGACGTGGCTATGGGTGGTCAAGGTGCGCCTTTGGTTCCAATAGGCGATTTACTTTTATTTCCTCATTACGATTTTTGCTTGAATCTTGGTGGCTTTGCAAATATTTCATTTCAAAACAATTCCCAGCGGATCGCTTTTGATATTTGTCCTGCCAATATTACCCTGAATCACTATGCACAGTTGCTGGGCTGTCCATTTGATAACAACGGTGAATTTGCAAAAAAAGGAGCTTTAAATTTACCTCTTTTAGAAGCTCTGAATAATCTTGAATTTTACAAAAAACAGCCACCAAAATCACTGGGATTGGAATGGGTTCAAAATGAGATTTACGATCTTGTAGATGCCTTTGACTTATCGCCGCATTCAATTTTAAGAACACTGGTTGAACATAGCGCAATACAAATTGTAAACATTCTAAAAAAACAAGATTTAAAAAGTGGTCTCTACACGGGTGGAGGTGTTCTCAATTCTTTTTTAATGCATCGTATTTCTAAGCATTACGCACATCAAATTTCCGATCAAAATTTGGATTTAGTCCATTACAAAGAGGCCCTTGTTTTTGCATTTTTAGGTGTCTTAAAATTACGGGGAGAGGTGAACTGTTTGCGAAGTGTTACTGGTGCTAAACAAGATCACAGCAGCGGTAAAATTTATTTTTATACTTCCAACTAAATGCCTAAAATGTTTTATATCTTTGTTTGAGTTGTCGAGTAAAGAAATTAATTAAAATTTACTGATTCAAATACAACCCATGGAAGCCATTATCATTACCGTCTTTGTTGCTGGATATTTAGCCATCACTTTAGAGCACAGTTTAAAAATTGACAAACTCATTCCTGCTCTCATTATGATGGCGGTGAGTTGGGCCTTTATTTCCTTTGGTATTGACGATTTTAAAACTTGGTTTGATTCTTCAAAGCATGCTTTGATTGCCAATTTTGAGGGCCTTACCCATGACGGTAAAATGCACCTCATGGAAGAAACTCTTTTACACCACCTTGGCAAGACTGCTGAAATTTTAGTTTTTCTTTTAGGCGCAATGACCATTGTTGAGATCATTGCTTATTTTAATGGATTCTCTACTATTAAGGGTTTTATAAAAACCAAAAAGAAAACCAAGTTGTTGTGGATTTTTTGCTGGTTGGCGTTTGTTTTGTCAGCTATCATTGACAATTTAACAGCGACCATTGTATTGATTTCTTTGCTCCAAAAATTAGTAAAAGATCGAGATATTCGCTTGTGGTTTGCGGGTCTCATTGTGATTGCTGCCAACGCAGGGGGTGCTTTTTCTCCTATTGGGGATGTTACGACTACCATGCTTTGGATTGCAGATAAAGTGTCTACAACCCATTTATTTGGCTACTTACTTTTGCCGTCCTTGGCTTGCATGCTTGTTCCGACATATCTAGCCTCTAGACTCTCGGTTTTCAAAGGCAATTTAGAAGTGGATGATACAGAGCAAGAGGCGCCAGGACGCTTCAGTGGGACCATGTTGTACTTAGGATTATCAGCAATTATTTTTGTACCTATTTTTAAAATGGTAACGCACCTCCCACCTTATGTTGGGATGATGCTTTCTCTAGGCGTTGTCGCAGTTTTTGCTGAGATTTATACCTCTTCTAAATTTAGTTTAGATGGGTCTAGTGAACATTCACATTCTAGTCCAGTTCATTATTCTTTAACTAAGATTGAATTGCCAAGTATTTTATTTTTTCTTGGAATTTTGATGGCTGTTGCAGCTTTGGAGTCTCTTGGAATTTTATTTGGATTTGCCGATTGGCTCAAAGTCGCTACACCTCATATCGGCACGGAAGTGGCAGGCACTGTCGTTTCGGATTTAGTTGTTCTCCTGCTAGGAGTTGGCTCTGCAGTCATTGATAACGTACCATTGGTTGCCGCATCTCTAGGAATGTTCTCTGAGTCTGCCGATGATATTTTATGGCATTTTATTGCCTATTCTGCAGGGACTGGTGGCAGCATGCTTATCATTGGATCTGCAGCAGGTGTCGTGGCCATGGGAATGGAGAAAATCAACTTTTTCTGGTATTTAAAAAAAATCACTTGGTTGGCTTTCACGGGCTTTATCTGTGGTGCATTGGTCTTTTTCTTCACCAGAACACTGTTTTAAAATCTTTTGACGCTTACTTGATGGCCGGATGAACTATAAAGCAACAACAACTTGGATGTTTTCAAGATTGCCTATGTATCAGCATCAGGGGGCAATAGCTTATAAGGAAGATCTGAGCAGAACAGAATTGTTGGAATCTCATTTAGGCCATCCCGAAAACAAGTTTAAGTCTGTACATATTGGCGGTACCAATGGTAAAGGCTCTACAGCCCATATGCTTGCAGCTGTGCTTCAGGAGGCAGGCTATAAAGTTGGTTTATACACTTCTCCGCATTTAAAAGATTTTAGAGAACGGATTCGAATTGATGGGAAGAAAATCCCTGAAGCAACCGTCGTGGAATTTATAGAAGAAAACAAGCGTTTTTTAGAACATCGTCAACTTTCATTTTTTGAAATGACAGTGGGTCTTGCTTTTGATTATTTTGCAAAATCAAAAGTTGATATTGCCATCATCGAAGTTGGTTTGGGAGGGCGCTTGGATTCTACCAATATCATCAACCCTGAGCTGTCCGTGATCACCAATATTGGTTTAGACCATACTCAATTTCTAGGAGACACGCTACAAAAAATAGCCACTGAGAAAGCAGGAATAATAAAATCGCATACCCCAGTGGTCATTGGAGAAACACAAAGTGAACTTAAAGCTATTTTTATTGATAAGGCTAGGTCATTGAAGGCTGATATTTCCTTTGCAGATAAAGAAATAAATCAGGCTTTTCCGTGCAGCTTGTTGGGAGATTACCAGAAAAAAAACATCAAAACTGTTTTACAATCTTTGGCGGTTTTAAAAACAAAAGGATTTGCCGTTTCAGAAAGTCATATTAAAAAAGGGTTGGAAAACGTACAAAAACTCACAGGCCTTAGAGGGCGCTGGGAATTGCTGTCAGAAACCCCAAAAATCATTTGTGACACCGCCCATAACAGAGAGGGTTTGTCCTTAGTTTTTAATCAATTGAATAAAGAACCATTCGCGTCATTGCATATTGTGATTGGGATGGTGAATGATAAAAATTTAGAAAAACTCTTAGATATATTCCCAAAACAAGCCCAGTATTACTTTTGTAAACCTGACATCCCAAGAGGTATGGATGCTGAATTTTTGGCTCAAAAATTTTACAATAAAGAGATAAACGGAAAAGCCTATGGTTCTGTAACATTAGCCTTTGAAGCCGCAAAAAAACAGGTCTCAAACGATGACATCATATTTGTCGGGGGGAGTACCTTTGTAGTGGCTGAGGTTCTTTAAATTTTACAAAAAATTCTTTTACAAAAAGAAAAACTACTCTATATTTGCACACCTATTAAAGGGCGCGTAGCTCAGTTGGTTCAGAGCACCTGGTTTACACCCAGGGGGTCAGGGGTTCGAATCCCTTCGCGCCCACATCAATCACAATCTCAATGCATCGCATTGGGATTTTTTTGTTTTTAAAAAAGAAGAAAGTTTTATTTTAGATTTTTTAAAACAAAAAATATGTATGAGGTGAACAAGATTGTATTTGCAGCAGCGGTCGAAACGGAAAAATAAATCCCTTTGGCTCCACACTTTTTAAAAACCTGATAAATTCTCATTAGGTTTTTTTACTTTATGCTTTAAGATAAATTACTAAACCAACATGGTCAATGGATTTTCTATAAATCCTTTGAGGGTTTGTAGAAAAGCCGCACCAGTAGCGCCATCAACTGTTCTGTGGTCACAAGCCAGTGTTAGTTTCATTGTATTTCCTACAACAATCTGATCATCTCGAACTACGGGTTTTTGTACGATGGTTCCAACGGATAAAATTGCAGAATTAGGTTGGTTGATGATAGAAGTAAAACTTTCAATACCAAACATCCCTAAATTAGAAATGGTAAAAGTACTGCCTTCCATTTCCTGAGGCGTTAGTTTTTTGTTACGGGCACGTCCTGCAAAATCTTTTACTGCAGCTCCGATTTGCGGCAGAGTTTGTTCGTTGGCAAATTTGACTACAGGAACCACTAAACCATCTTCAACCGCAACGGCTACACCTATATGAACATGATTATTGAGTTTCATGCGATCCTCGAACCATTGAGAGTTGACTTGTGGATGTTGACGAAGTGCCAGTGCGCATGCTTTGACTACAATATCATTAAAAGATATTTTTGTATCTGGTATAGAGTTGTACTGCTTTCTAAATGCAATTGCATTGTCCATATCAAATTCTACAGCCAAGTAGTAATGTGGCGCAGAAAACTTAGATTCACCCAATCGTTTTGCAATTACTTTTCGCATTTGTGAGTGGCTGATTTCATCAGAATCTTCTTGACCAGAGGCCACAAACTTAGTAACTGCCGATGTAACTGTTGCTGGAGCAGGGCTAAAGTTTTCCACGTCGCGTTTTATGATGCGTCCATTCTCACCGGTTCCCTCCAATTGATTTAAGGGAATGCCTTTTTCCTCTGCAATTTTTTTAGCCAACGGGGAAATGTAGAGTCTTCCAGGGTTGGATATAATTGGTGCTGAGGTTTCTACTTTAGGCGTTTCGACTTCTTGCTTAGGCGTTTCAGGAGTTGCCACAGTTTGTGACGTTTCTGATGATTTTTCTTCAACTACATTTATTTCCGTTGGTGCGTTGCTTGAGAAGTTTTGTGCAAGGTTGCTTACGTCCGTTCCCTCTGGACCGATAATGGCTAAAAGGTCATCTACTTTTGCAGATTCTCCAACTGCCAGCCCAATGTGAAGCAGGGTTCCTTCGTTAAAGGATTCAAACTCCATGGTGGCTTTATCAGTTTCAATTTCTGCTAATATCTCTCCTTCTTCTACAAAATCACCAACATTCTTTAACCAGCTTGCTACAGTCCCTTCTTCCATGGTATCACTCAGGCGTGGCATGGTTACCACAACAACACCCTCAGGGATATCGGTAGCAACGTTTTTTTTAGCTTCGTTAGTATCTTCATTTTCATTGATTGATTCAACAACTTCTTCCTCAACTAGTTCTGGCTTTATACTAGCCCCTCCTTCTAAAAGTGCAGAGATGTCTTCGCCTTCCTCACCAATGATGGCCAATAATTCATCCACCTTTGTTGTTTCCCCTTCTTGGATTCCAATGTGTAATAACACTCCTTCGTTGAAGGATTCGAATTCCATGGTGGCTTTATCAGTTTCAATTTCGGCAAGAATATCCCCTTCTTCAACGCGGTCCCCTACTTTTTTTAACCAACTTGCTACTGTACCTTCTTCCATGGTATCACTCAAGCGGGGCATGTTAACGACAATTGCCATATTTTATAATTTGTGTTTTAAAAATGGGTAATCTTCTTGCTCATAAACAGCATCGTACATAAGATTTTTTTCAGGAAATGGAGATTCATCTGCAAATTTCTCACAGGCTGCAACGAGTTCTTTTACACGTGCGTTGATGGCTTTGATGTCATCTTCAGTAGCGTAATTATTTTTTAGAATCTCTTCTTTTACTTGAGTAATAGGGTCAATTTTTTGATACTCTTTAACCTCGTCTTTGGTTCTGTAGTGTTGCGCATCACTCATAGAATGGCCTCTATAGCGATAGGTCTTCATTTCTAAAAATGTGGGACCATCACCACGTCTAGCGCGTTGAATGGCTTCATCAAATGCCTCAGCTGCTTTGATAGGATTCATACCGTCTACTGGGCCACAAGGCATTTCATAGCCGAGGCCAAGCTTCCAAATATCGGTGTGATTGGCGGTGCGTTCCACAGAAGTTCCCATGGCATAACCGTTGTTTTCACACACAAATACTACAGGCAGTTTCCAAGTCATGGCCATATTAAAAGTCTCGTGTAGTGAGCCTTGACGCGCGGCGCCATCTCCAAAAAAACAGAGCGTAACCGCACCAGTTTCATTGTATTTATCTCCAAATGCCATACCGGCCCCGAGGGGAATTTGCCCCCCAACAATGCCATGACCACCATAAAATCCATGTTCTTTAGAAAAAATATGCATTGAACCTCCTAACCCTTGAGAAGTCCCTGTAGCTTTACCGAACAATTCTGCCATGACCCTGCGCGGGTCTACGCCCATTCCAATGGGTTGTACATGATTTCTGTAGGCGGTAATCATTTTATCTTTCGAAAGATCCATGGCGTGCAAAGCTCCAGCTAAGACTGCTTCTTGACCATTGTATAAGTGTAAAAAACCCCTTACTTTTTGCTGGATATACACAGCGGCTAGTTTGTCCTCAAACTTGCGCCAAAAGTGCATGTTTTCGTACCAGTCTAAATATGTTTCTTTGGTAATTTCTTGCATTTGGTTACAAAAGATTTTTTGGTATCCATTTGCAAAAATAACACTTTGATTCTTAACCTGAAAAGGGAAGCTGTAAATTTTTAATTAAAAATTTACAATACGTTTTTGTCAAAAATCCATGGTAATATGTTCTCTACAGATTCAGAGTAGGCCACTTGGCCCTCCGTACCCATAAAATAGAGTTCTATGGGTGTATTTTGCTTTTGTTCATATTCAATGAGTGCTTGCCGACAGGCCCCACATGGAGGAATCGGACGGTTTAGTACATTTTCCTGAGATCCCGCAGAAATGGCCATTTTCAAAATCTTTTGATTTGGAAATTGTGCGCCAGCATAGAAAATAGCAGTGCGCTCTGCACACAAGCCAGAGGGGTATGCAGCATTTTCTTGATTACTTCCTGTAATAATCCTACCATTTTCTAGTTCCAAGGCGGCTCCCACCAAGAATTTTGAATAGGGCGCATAGGCATTTTTTCGGGCCGTTTCAGCAGATGACATAAGCTCAGCGACTCCATCCGGTAAGCTTTTTTTTGAGTCATATAACTTGAACTCGGTGTTGAAATTAATTGTTTTCATTTTAAAATAGATAATTATAAAGTATTAGTTTCTTGGCTTAGGAATATATTTGACCCAATCAAAATCTGCATGGTCTTTGTTCTCAAGGCCATTGCTTGTAGCGTAAAGGCCAATGTGTGCCCCTGTGAAACCCGTAAATAAAACCAAGTCTGCTGAGGATGTAACCAATGTTTTAAATCTTTTTCCTGGGGTCGCATAAGAAAACGTGTAGCGGTTTTTGGAGGATTCTATTTTTAGTTTAATTTCTCCTTTATAAAATTTAATTTTTATGGATTTTAGATTGTGTTTTTTCTTGTGTTTATGGGTGACTTCAATCACCATACCATCGCTTTCTTTCCGTACTGTAAAAGACACATAGTTGTTGTCTTTTTGGACGATTGCTATGCCTGCCTCAGATTTATTATTTGAAGGGCTGAACAGCATTTTGGTGGTAAAAATAAAGTCACTTTCTGTTTGTTTTATGCCTGTATAATGGGCCTGTTTGCGTTCAGTAATTGTATTGGGATGGGTGAACAAACGAAGAAATCCTGATTTGTTTTCAAGACTTAGGGTATTTGGCATGGGCACTCTTCTAAAATTCCATTCCAATCCAAGTTTATCATTTTTAAAATCGTCTTGAAACTTTGGGCCTCTTGATGGCGCTTTTGATGTTTCAAAAATCAGGGGATTTTCTCTTTCAATGCGTCCAGTTTCAGGCGCCACGACTGGCCATAAATTTTTCTTTTTTCCAAATCGAACTTCTTGTTCCCAAACCACTGGCACAATAAAGGTTTCTCTTCCCATATTGGACTTTCGATTTAAATCTCCACGAACTCCCAAGAGCGTCATAAACCATCTGCCGTCTTCTAATTCAATTAAATCCCCGTGTCCTGTACTGTGAACCCAATTGTCATAAGAGAGCTGTCGGCTACTGAAAATAGGGTTTCTTGCATTTGAAATGTAAGGTCCTGTGATGGCGTCGCTCACCGCCACCATTATGGCATGGGTAAATGAGGTCCCACCTTCTGCAATCATTAAATAATATTTTCCTTCTTTTTTGTAAATATGTGGGCCTTCAGTCCAAACGCCGTCGCAAGCTCCACGCCATAAACTGTAGCGCGTACCTTTAAGTTGAAAAGTTTTTAGGTCGAGCTCCTGCAACCAAATCTCTTTTTGGTCCTTAAACTCGGGGTCTTTAGGTTTGTGATTTCCAGTATACCACACCCGTCCATCCTCATCAAAGAAAAGGTCTGGATCGATGCCTGGAGCACCTTTTACAACAACCGGATCTGACCACGGTCCTGCTGGATCTTTGGCTGTAATCACAAAGTTTTTTGCCGAATGTTTGTTTGTTTTTGCGTCCCGATAGATGGCCGTTGTAATGATATAAAAGGTGCCGTTATGAAACCTTAAGCTTGGAGCGTAAATCCCACCATTTGAGTGTACATCTACTAAATTTATGGCTGCATTACACTGGGTTTCACGATCCAATCCATGACCAATTAGGGTCCAATTTACCAAGTCTTTACTTTTATGAATTGGAATTCCAGGGAAGTATTCAAAAGAGGAGTTTGCCATGTAGAAAACATCGCCTACTTTACAAACCGAAGGGTCCGGATAGCCACCCGGCAACAGCGGGTTGGTAAAAGACTGAGCCGATAGCATGCTTAGCTGTAAAAACAGCAGCAAAAGAAATGGTACTAGAAAGCGGACTCTTTTTGGCATTAATTTTCAAACTAAGCGACAGTTGTTTGGGGAATAAACTTAAATAATTTTAATATTCTAAATATTCTCCGTCACCAATATTAAATGACAATGAAAAACGAAGGGTATTTTCTAATGGACTTTGTACTTGAGAAGCGGAAAACAAATAAGATAAATCGATATTTACAGTTGAGTATTTAAAGCCCGCACCTAAAGAAAAGAACTTTCGCGCCCCCTTGTCTTCATTTTCATTAAAGTAACCAGCACGCAAAGCAAAGGAGTCTTGGTATAAATACTCTGCACTCAGAGCCCAAGTAAATTCATCTAATTCTTCACTAAAACCGCCTGGGGCATCTCCAAAAGATTGGAAAATACCTTGAACAAATCCCACGTTGGGGTCTTGACCTTCTAAAATGACATTGCTATTTACGACTTGACCCAAGCTATCAGTATTGGTTGTGTCTGTACCATTCTCTGGGTCGTAATCGCCACTTCCGTTGGCATCCGTGTAGTTGTATTCAGTTCCGTAAATTGGTGGAGTGGGCACCAATAATTTAGCGACTTCGGCAGTGACACTTAATTTATTGTAATAATCGAAAATAAAATCAAAGCCGCCACCCAGTCTCAATGTAGTAGGAATGAAATTTTCTCGGCCTGCGTCGTCGTATTTAATTTTAGGGCCAATATTTTGTAGCGCAAATCCCCCACGCCAACGGCCATTAAAATCATTATAAGCCACCTCCTCACTTTGGTAATAACCAGAAATATCAACACCAAATGAACCTGCAGCTTGCGCATTTGCATCCAATGCTTGAATTCTTAAATCTGAACGCAAATAGCGAAAGGCTACAGACATTGAGAATTGGTCTGATAAACGCAATGCATAAGACACATCCAAAGTGAGTTCATTCGGTTTTTCAATGAGACCAAGATCAAGTTCTGTCTCTCGAAGTTCAATTTCACCCAAAGAAAAATATTTAAAACTGGCCGCAAAAGCACTACGTTCGTTAATGCGGTTGAAGTAAGTAACATTGGCCAAGAAAATATCATTGACAAGCTTGCTTAGGTAGGGCGTATAACTGATTCCAAAACCCGATTTTGTTTCTGAAAAGGCATATTTTGAAGGATTCCATTGTTGAGAATATGTATCAACAGATGTAGCCACCCCCATATCTCCCAAGCTAGCGGCTCTGGCGTCCGATGCGATAAGCAAAAAGGGAACTCCCGTTGTAATGACTCTTGAGTCTTCATTTGGGATTATGACCGTTTGAGCCCAACTGGCTTGACAGTACAACAAAGCAACAGCGAAAACAATTGGAATTCTAAATGCGCTGATTATTTTTTTTAAGTTCATCATTTTTTAATTTGAATCAAACAAATATAAGTTTTTATTAAAGGATTACAAGTTTTTCAATTTTTTCAGATTTCAAGCCCGTCAACTGAGATTTTACATTCAATTTATAAATATATACCCCTTTACCAATTTTACTGCCAAAATCATCGGTTCCATCCCAACTGATATTTCTGGAGAGAGAACTATTTGACCCGCTGGCATTGGTTTGACCAATAATGGTTTTAATCAATTTGCCTGAAATTGTAAATATTTGTATTGAAACGTCTAAAACCCCAGAACTATTGTGATTGAACCAAAATTCTGTATAATTTATAAAGGGATTGGGATAATTGAGTACATTGGTGATCTCTAAACTTTCATTTTGGTCGAAGACCACAAATTGGATTTCTTTTGTGCTGGCATTGTTATAGACATCCCAAGCTTTCAGAGAAAGCGTATGAAGTCCAGGCTCTAAATTTCTAAATGGATAACTCAAGCTTCCAATTTGATAGCTGTCTACATCAGCTATGTAATAATCATTTAAAATAAATGGGTTGGTTTCATCGCCATCTAAAAGCGCAACAATATCATGTCCAACGCCGCTGGCTGTATTGATACCGTTTTCATCGAATAATTTAGCTATGAGGGTTGGGTTTTCATTGGTAATTCCTCCAGAAACAAAACTCTCATCGTTCATGTATAGCTCAATGTTGGGCCCTTGGTTGTCTTCTGGTGCATTTAAATTAACCCCACCAATCTTGATATCAAAATTATAGCCTCTTTGGTCTGATAATGGGTTGTCTGTTTTTGAGTAAAAGCTAATTTTTCCGTTTCCAACAGGAACAACAATATCTCTAGGAACGATAAAATTAATTTCAAATTTACCATTTTCAACAGTTGCTTGCCCTCTAAAAAGAACCTCTCCTAGAGTTTCATAGTCTAACGTGATAAGTTGTCCATTAAAAGTTGAGCCGTCATTAGCTAGTGTGGTCCTTTGGATGCTTTTATCAAATACTGTAGCGGTTAGCGTACCACTGTAATTATTTATTATGTTTCCTTGTTCACTGGCGACAAAACCTTCAATTTTCGCAGGGCTTAAGGCTTGAAGTGTGATGTTTGTATTGGTAATGTCCTCACCGTTGAGTTTTGTTGCAATAATTTCGGGTGCAGCCAATGGAAGTTTTAGGGCTGGATCTCCAATGAAGAATACCAATCTGCGCTGTGCATTATTGGTAACTGAGGGGTCGTTTTTAGTCAGTCTTAAAGCCTCAGCGATGCTCATTGTTTGACTATTTTCGAAATCAAATAAATATTGGCTTAGGGTTTCATTAAATTGAATACCAACGCTTATAAAAATCTGTCTTGTAGTTGTAATCAGTCCGATAGCGCCTCCTCTTTTGTTCCAATATAAAAATTCACCTGCAGTTTCTCTAAGCGGATTGTCAAATTTGGTGTACTCACAAGTAACGGTTACAAAACAAGCAAGTTTGCTTGGGTTGTTGAGTGCCTTGGCATTTATTTTATCAAAAATGCGCTCCGAGGCCAATCCGTCCTCACCTCCATGGCCAAAATAATTTACAACCACAGCACCCACCTCAAGGGCATCAAAAATAGCATCATTGACCTGTGGATAACGTTGTCCAGCAGCAGATGATTCTTGCGTGAATGAATCAGAGTGAATTTTTTTAACATTTATAAAGGGTTTCGAGGTTTTAACATCTTCAGCAATCTCATCGGTTGTTAGCTGTAAAAATCGATCACTTAATTTATCGACATCGTCTGAAATTAATAAAAAGTTATTGCGCCAGTTGGCGTAGGCGTCAGCATTGTAATAAGATTCAATTTTGTCTACCATTTCATTAGCGCGTTGTGGGGACTCTGCTAAAATTCTACCCACAGCGATATCCAATTTATCTGCAGTGGCCATACTTCCTTCAGAGCCATCCATCATTCCAAAAAAATCATCAGAAATAAAAGAACTTGTCAAGCTAAAACTGTTTTCTGAAAGCCAAGAGGGTGCTATGTTAGTGTTGTTTTGAATGCGGTCTTTGTAATCAAATGAAGCATCGCCAAATAGGCACAAATACTTCAAGCGGTTGTTTGGATTGCTGGCATTGTCGTAGACATATTTAACGAGATTTCGAATGGCTGAAACGTCCTGCATTCCAGTGCTAAATTCAGTATATACAGATTCAAGCGTGACAACTTTTACATTCAGGTTGTTTTTTAATCTGTTGATATTGGCCAAACGCTCGGCTTGGGCGCTTAAAAACGCTGGAGTGATGATTAAATAATCAATGTCTTGGAATTGCCCCTCGTTATTTAAAAATACAGTCCCTTTTAGATCTTGGTTGGCTACAGCAGCATTTGTAAGCAATCTTGGCCGGTAAGTATTGGATAACGCCACTGCTTGATAAATTTTAGAATGCCCCAAGTTGGTCTTAAAACTAAATTCAGCGCTGTTTAATTCATTTCTGTAAAAGGATATATTGTATGGATCTGTTACATCCCAAACTTCATCAATTCCAGTTGCACTTGAAATATTAAATTGCCCAATGCCATTAAGCAAGGGCATATCGTTGTGCTTGAATTGAAATTGAAGGGCATTGGCCACTAGCGCTCTTTCAGCTTCCATAGCAATGTAGTCTATATACGCCCTAGCTGATGGGTTTCCATTGTTATTGTAAAATAGGTCGATCGTTACAGCGTCTGTACTAATGATTATATCTCCGTCAAATATGTCTTGCGTTCCTAGAATACCATATTGAACAGCAGGAAACGAAAGACTGCTAATATCAGAATTGTTTGCTTTGATTTCCATATTGGTAATTGACTCTGCGCTAGCAGCGGCATAAACCCTAAGGTTCAAAGGTCTGCTGGTGATCAGGTTTGGAAAGTCAAAATTGAAAGTGTGCGTATTTTCGTAATAAAAGCGATGGCCAAACCAGCGACGGCCAACTTGTCCAATATTAT
Organism: Flavobacteriaceae bacterium; assembly: GCA_002709185.1. The sequence continues at coordinate 7,185 of PAQB01000009.1, read as the reverse complement.
ATTCATCGTTTTCAAAAAATTTATAATCGTGAAATGTGTTGAATGTGTTATTTGGGCTCCCCAAAGGCTCTTCAGCAGTGCTCATACGCAGGCCATTTTCACCACCGATCCTGATGTAATAATAGCAAACATCGCTGTAAGGATTAATGTGTGAGTTATTTTCAGGATTGAAATATTTAGGGCCAATGGCGTAAAAAAGCAGATAATCTTCGTTATTAAATACGCCATCTTCCTCTCCAATAAACTGGATCGCATTTTGAATTAGGTCATAAGATTGAGTTTCATTATTTACCAAAGGCAATGACTGCCCACCATGTCCGTAAACTTTGATGCTTTTAGGGTTTATTACATCCGTATTGATTCCGAGCGCATCAAAAAACCCTTTGTCTAATTTATGCACTCCTGTGGTGTCAATCGCAAAGCGATACCATTGGCCTGTTTTCAATGCTGAGCTCTGTAGAGAAGTACTTGAATTAAATGATCTATTGCTTGGGGATGGAGCGAAAGAAAGTGTGAAATTCTCTACTTTTTTTAAAACACCTTCATCGTTGAAAATAGGATTTATTTCAATTGTGTTAGAGGTTTTACCTCTTGCATTTGAATTGTAGCTTATCAATTGAATATTTTTTGGAATTTGACTTAATTTTAAATCTTTTAAGTCTGATTCTGAAACTACAGTCGTGTTTAGGTTTGTAATTTTAGCACTTTTTAAATTGATGGGTGTTTTGTCATCTAATTGCGAGACGAAAGAGATGCCTTTTTCAAAAGAAAAATTAAAATTTTTTGCTTTAAAATGGGGGAGTTCGATTTGTTTTGACCCAATCGAAAAAACTTTTGAGCCATTCCAGTCAATTTCAAAGCGCTGGGTTTGGGAATGACTCAGTATTACAATGGACCAAAGCGCTAAAAAAAAAGAAATTTTCTTCATGAACACTTAACGGAAGTTCGTCAAAATTAGTATGCAATTACAACTAGAATTCCAAAATTACAATAATAATACGTGATTAAAACCGTTATTTGTTAAAAGCTAGTGAATTTAAGGTTAAACTTTACATAAACGATTTAAAATTTTGTTGCAAACCAAATCATATTTACTATATTGCAATTCCAATTTTTTAAATACTTTTTAAACAAAAAATTAAGTATGAAACATTTCAAGATATTTAGACTATTCTCAGTAGCAATTTTTTCCTTGTCCATGTTAGGTTGTAGTAAATCCTCTTCAAATTACAGTAACACTTCAAGAGGTACTGGCTGGCAGATTAATGCTAAAGATGGTGGTTTTCAGTACAATACCAGATTTAAAGAACAAGAGACTGCCCCTGGACTGGTCTTTGTTGAAGGCGGAACTTTTACAATGGGAAAAGTTCAAGATGATATCATGCACGACTGGAATAACAGCCCAAATCAACAACACGTTCAATCGTTCTACATTGATGAAACTGAGGTTACTAATATCATGTTTTTAGAGTATTTAGACTGGATTAAACGTGTTTACCCGCCGGATAATCCTGCCTATACCAACATCTACTACGGCGCATTGCCAGACACTCTAGTTTGGAGAAATCGCCTAGGTTCTGCAGAAATTTTGGTCGAAAATTACTTACGACACCCTGCTTATCGTAACTACCCTGTCGTTGGAGTCAGTTGGCTACAGGCCAATGAATATGCCAAATGGCGATCAAATCGCGTTGCAGAAATGACGCTTCAAAAAGAAGGGTATCTAAAAAGAGATTCAAACATTTTGGATACCAATGCGGAGAGTACTTTTGATATCGATACCTATATCATTTCTCCGACACAAACATTTGGAGGCAATGAAGAGGTGCTTTCTGGTGGAAAAAGAAAGGTGCAAACCGATGCTGATGGCAATCCCAAGAATTTGTACGCCAAGCGTGAATCGGGGATTCTCCCAATGACTTACAGACTTCCAACTGAAGCCGAGTGGGAATACGCTGCTTTAGGTTTAACAGGACTTAGAGAATACAACCTTTACCGGGGTCGAAAAAAATACCCATGGAACGGCCAGTATACAAGAACTGGTGAAAGAAAAATAAAAGGAGATCAATTGGCAAACTTTAAACAAGGTAAAGGAGATTATGGTGGTATTGCAGGATGGTCTGACGATGGCGCTGACATCACCAACGAAGTGATGTCGTATGACCCAAATGACTTTGGTGTTTATGATATGGCCGGTAATGTAGCGGAGTGGGTTGCAGACATTTACCGTCCTATTGTTGACGACGAATTCAGTGATTTTGCTTATTATAGGGGAAATATTTATACGAAGAATGCAATTGATGAGGATGGAACTGTAAAAGTATCAGGTTTTGACCAGTTTGGTTTTGATACGTTATCCAATGGCAAAATTATTGCAAAATCTTTCCCAGGTCAGCTTGTTAAAATCCCAGTTGATGAAGACGAAACATATTTGCGAACAAATTTTAATACAAGTGACAACCGAAATTTTAGAGATGGTGATAAACAATCCTCAAAATATTTTGATGATTTCGAAGAAGGCGAGGCCTCGAATGCTGACATAACTAGAAAAATGTACGATTCTCCCAAGCACTCTATAGGAGTCAATTCAGATGGTACCCTCAACAGAGAATATGATAAATCTAATACTAGAACTTCACTTGTGAATGATCAAGCCCGAGTTTACAAAGGCGGATCGTGGAAAGACAGAGAATATTGGTTAGATCCCGCCCAAAGGCGTTTCTACCCCGAAGATATGGCGACGGATTTTATTGGCTTCAGATGTGCTATGTCTAGAGTTGGTTCCAAAGCAAGAGACAAAAAGACAAAGAATTAATTCTACAGCTATAATTACTAATAAAGTCCTAACTCAATGTTGGGACTTTTTTTGTACATTTAAGTCATGAAAATTGAGAAGCTTCATCAGTTATTCTTAAAGTTCAATGTGGTTTCTACAGACACGCGTTCTATATCTAATGGGGCCCTTTTTTTTGCCCTCAAAGGAGATAATTTTAACGGCAATAATTTTGCAAAAAAGGCCCTGGATTCTGGAGCCTCCTATTGTATAATAGATGAACAACAATCCCAAAGTAATGCGCGTTTTATTTTGGTTCCAGATGTTTTAATAACCTTGCAAGAACTGGCTAACTTTCATCGCAAATATTTAAATATTCCAATCATTGCTATTACTGGTAGTAATGGGAAAACAACCACAAAAGAACTGATCAATTCGGTTTTGGGCCAGCGCTATAAAACACATGCTACTCTAGGAAATTACAACAATCATATTGGAGTTCCACTGACCTTACTTCAAATGGATGCGTCAGTAGACATCGGAATCGTTGAAATGGGGGCCAACCACATCGGAGAAATCGCTAAACTTTGTCAAATTTCGGCCCCTAACTACGGCTACATCACTAATTTTGGTAAGGCCCATTTGGAAGGTTTCGGTAGTGCTAAAGGCGTGGTCAAAGGGAAATGTGAATTGTACGATTATTTAAAGAGTAACGAGGGTGTTGTTTTCATAAATGGGGATGATAAAAAGCAAGTTCAACAGATTGGAGACTATAAGAGCGTGAATATTTTTTCAAAAGATAATAGTTCCAATATTCAAGTATCGATGACCTCTCAAACCCCATTTATAAGCTTTGAATCACAGGGGTGCACAATGGAAAGTCAGCTTTTTGGGATTTATAATTTCTCCAATGCTGCCGCGGCCATTGCCATGGGTTGTTTTTTTGAAGTCAGTCTAGAAAATATTAAAAAAGGCATTGCATCTTACACCCCAAATAACAACCGTTCTCAAATTATCCAAAAAGGCTCCAATACCATTATTTTAGACGCTTACAACGCCAACCCAAGCAGTATGGAGGTGGCCTTGGATAATTTTAATTCCATGAAAAGCCCTTTGAAGATTGTAATTTTAGGGGATATGTTTGAACTGGGTGTTCACAGTAAGTCAGAGCATCAAGCTGTTATTGATGAGGTAAACTCTTTAAATTTTTCATCTTCATATTATGTAGGTTCACACTTTTTTGAATTGGCTTACGATTCGTCAAAAGCCAACTTTTTTAAAACTACGGAATCCTTTCGAAATCAGCTCCAATCCTTAGTTATTAAGGACGCATTGATTTTGATAAAAGGGTCTAGGGGTATAGCTCTAGAATCCATATTGGACTCTCTCTAACGCATTTTTAAACGGTTTTATCAACTTAAAATACGACCCTCTCCTTGTTATAATCTTTATTAAAGGTGAGATTGAAGTTTAGATCTCCAAATTCGACTAATACGATGTTGGTTTGTTTGTGCGACCTTTCTAAGAAAAGTGTATTTTCGATAGTAATAGATTCTATTTTTCCGCTAGGGTTACAATCAGGAATTTCAAAGTACAAATAAATATCGTGCAAGTCCTTTACTATTTCTTTTCCAATCCAGTGGTATGCTGCCATTTTTTCATTGATAGAAATTTGAAGATGATGATCGAAATAATTTTTGATGTATTGATCGGAAGATTTATTTTCTTTTGGGCTCCCTAGTTTTAATTTGCCAGAACTTTTTGTCTCTAAGTTTTTTTCCAAATCATCAATAGCAACTCTTACAGTTATTTCTATTGACTCTTGGGCTTTATTGTAATGCAAAGTCGTATGAGACACGTGAAAATCGTGAAAGGGAAGCAACGAGTACAAAATTAATAAGAACAAAGACTTTGTCATGACAATTTCTTAATCATTTTTTAAGCTTATTGTTTTTTAGCTCTTTCGGCTCTTTGCATGGGATTTTCAAGCGTTTCTTCATCGCGCTTAAAGAGTTGGAAACGCGTTGGTTCAGTTCTTGGAGGCCAATAATTATTATTCAAATCAACATCCGCAGTTTCTAAGAATGGATCCAGTTTGACATTGACTAATTCCTTGTCCAGAATAAATACTTTTTTGATTTTTTCGTTGTTTCTTTTCCATATTTCTGCTGGAATTCTCACAATTTCTTGGGTTCCGTCTGTGTAAGTAAATTCCAGAATGATGGGCATCACAAGCCCTCCAACATTTGAAAACTGTAGTTCGTAGTAGTTTTTATCAGAATTTAAAAATGCCTTTTCCTCTTCATCAAGAGTATTTAGAAATTCATCATAGTCTTGTCTGTCTAAAGCATCGGTTCTAAAGGGGTCATAAGTCGTGTAAAAATCTACTGCACCTTTATCTTTTTCAGTCACTGTTTTAGAAATGGAAGTAGCATCGCGTTTTTTACCAATATAGGTGCTGTTTTTTTCTTTTTGATTTTTTGCGATCGGGTTTTCAATATCAGGATTGGCAGTATTTATTTTAAACCAGTTCACTTGGTCTAAAGAAATGTCCACACAATCATTGGTGTAAAACCAACCTCTCCAAAACCAATCAAGATCGACGGCACTGGCATCTTCCATGGTTCTAAAGAAATCTGCTGGCGTAGGGTGTTTAAATGCCCATCTTTCACTGTACGTTTTAAAGGCATAGTCAAACAACTCTCTGCCCATAATCGTTTCTCTTAAAATATTGAGCGCCGTGGCAGGTTTCCCGTACGCATTGTTGCCAAATTGCAAAATAGATTCAGAATTTGTCATGATGGGTACAATTCCGCTTTTATCTCCTTTCATGTATTGAACAATATTTTCTGGAGGCCCTCGTCTTGAAGGATAATCTCTCTCAAATTCTTGTTCCGTAAGGTATTCTACAAAGCTGTTTAGACCTTCATCCATCCATGTCCATTGGCGTTCATCAGAATTTATAATCATGGGAAAGAAATTATGACCAACCTCGTGAATAATGACACCAATCATGCGGTATTTTGTTCTCTCAGAATAGGTCCCATCTTCTTCCGGTCTTCCGAAATTAAAACAAATCATAGGATATTCCATACCAATGGATTTGGCATGAACTGATGTGGCTTGCGGATAAATGTAATCTATGGTGTACTTGGAATAGGTTTTAAGTGTGTGAGCAACGGCTCTGGTTGAATACTGTTCCCAAAGTGGATTTCCTTCTTTCGGGTAGTAACTGTAGGCCATTACCCTTTTGCCTGCAATATCTACAGCCATGGCATCCCATATGAATTTCCTAGAGCTCGCCCATCCAAAGTCTCTCACATTTTCTGCTTCAAAAACCCAAGTCTTTTTTGAATTGCTTTTGGTTTTTTCATTGAGCTCTGCTTCCTTTTGCGTAACAATAATTTCAGGATCTGTGTAATTATTTTTTGCCTTGTCTAGCCTTTCAATTTGTTTTTTACTTAATACGGAGGTGTGATTTTTGAGTTCTCCAGTGGCAGCCACGATGTGGTCACTTGGAACGGTAATGCTTACTTTATAATCCCCGAAAGGTAGTGTAAACTCCCCATTGCCAATAAATTGTTTGTTTTGCCAGCCTTCAACTTCATTGTATACTGCCATTCTGGGGAAAAACTGGGCAATGGTGTATATTGAATTTCCTTCTTTTTCAAAGTACTCATAACCACTTCGTCCCCCAATTTTAAGTCTGTCATTAATGTTATAGTGGTAATTTATCTTGAACGAAAATGATTGCCCCTTTTTTAGTGCCTTTGGGAGTTCTATCCGCATCATGGTTTCATTGATCTTGTAAGAGAGGTTTTTGTTATTTGTATCCGTCACCTTTTCAAGCTTGAAGCCACCGTCAAAATTCATGCGATCGTGCATTCTTTTGATACTTCCAAAACTCATTTCATTGCCCATACTGCTAGTGGAAGTGAGTTGTCCGTGCGAGTTTTTTGCGCGAATATTTTGATCCAATTGTACCCAAAGATAACTCAGGACGTCTGGAGAATTATTGGTATAGGTGATGGTTTCTTTTCCATGAATAATGTTATTGACTTCATCCAGCTCTACATCTATCAAATAATCTGCAGTTTGTTGGTAGTATTCATGCCCTGGTGCCCCACTGGCAGTTCTGTAAACATTAGGCGTTGGAAGTTCTTCGTGCAATTGTTTAAACTTGCTATTGTTCAGGTTCTCTTGTGATAAAAGATTGGAAGCAATGCATAGCACAATTGTAGTAAAATTGATTTTATTCAACGTGAAATACATATTTTTTCAGAATTAAAAATTAACAAATTGTAAAGACCAAATTGTTTGAAATGGGTTTATTTTTTTGTGGGTCATACTGGATTCGAACCAGTGACTTCTACCCTGTCAAGGTAACACTCTGAACCAACTGAGTTAATGAC
>PAQB01000008.1 GCA_002709185.1 Flavobacteriaceae bacterium | reverse complement strand
CTTAATGGTGGTTTTGCTCCTTGGGTGGGCGCGCTCATTTCAGACATCAATCAGCCTATTTTGTTGGTGGTTCCAGAGGGGCGTTCCGAAGAAGCCATCACAAGACTGGCCCGAGTTGGATATGACAAGAGCCTCGGCTATCTGGATGGCGGAATGGAGGCTTGGATCCAGGCTGGGAAAACAACGGAACAAATCACATCCATAACAGCAAAAGAATTTGAACAGCGATTCAACACCAAGTCCATCGCCGTTTTAGATGTTCGAAAAGATGGAGAATACAACAGCGCACATTTAGAAGGGGATCATATAGAGCACCTTTCGTTGGATAGCATTCACCAAAAAATACAGGGAATTGAGAGTCAAAAAACTTACCATGTTTATTGTGGTGGAGGGTACCGTTCGGTCATTGCAACTTCTATTTTAAAAGCCAATGGATTTTCCAATGTTATAGATATTGCGGGCGGTTTTGCAGCCCTTAAGAAAACACAGCTACCATTGGTCAATAGGGTTTGCAACGCCTAGTAAAATCTTTAAAAGTTTGCTATATAATTTCGGCACTCAGCCCGGCTTCGAGCAATTTAGAACAGCGAGGCTTTAAATCACTGTAGGGACCTGTTTTGACGGTGCATTTCCCTTTGTAATGGACAAGAATTGAACATTGCTCGGCTTGTTCATAACTGTGGTTACAAGTGGCCACCAAAGTTTCAATGACATGGTCAAAAGTGTTTACATCATCATTAAACAATACAATCTCATTGAAATTATCATTTAAACTTGAAACATCAATTGCCTCTTTAACTTCTTCTTTTGCAGCCATTATTGTTTTTTAAATTTTAGTGCCACCCAGTCGTTCCTAAAAATTTGCGCTTCAAAACTTAAATTAGAATACTTGCAAACCGCTTGGATTTTTGGGATGTCTTCTTTGTAAAACCCACTCAAAAATAAAAAACCATTTGCATTTAAACAAGTGGCATATACAGGAATGTCATTGAGAAGAATATTGCGGTTGATATTGGCAATGATGACATCAAATGCTTGGGCTTTTAATAAGCTTGCGTCTCCCTTCAGGACACGGATGTTTTGACAAGAATTACGGCGAATGTTTTCGAGACTGTTTTGATAACACCATTCATCAATGTCAATAGCCTCTACTGAGCTGCTTCCTTTCTTTTCTGCTAAAATGGCCAAGATAGCCGTACCACATCCCATATCCAAAACAGATTTTTTTTTTAAATCTGTATCCAACATAAACTGAATCATCATGTGGGTGGTTTCGTGATGTCCGGTTCCAAAACTCATTTTAGGTTCAATGACAATGTCAAATTCGTGACCCGCTGAATCATGAAAAGGAGCTCTGATGCAACAACGCCCATCTACTATAATGGGTTTAAAGTTGGCTTCCCACTGGGCATTCCAATTGACTTGTTCGATTGCTTCAATACGATAGCTGATAGAGAATTCGTCGTTTTCTAAAATCTGTAAGGTTTCTAAAATGCTGCTATAATGGTCTTTTTCTTGAATGTATGCTGAAAGCCCATCTGAAGTTTCAACAAAACTTTCAAAACCCACAACACCAAGCTCAGCCATGAGAATTTCATTACCAGGAACTAGGGGGGAAACCTCAAAATGATAAGCAATATAAAGTGGGGTGGTCATGTGTTAAAACGCATTGACAATGGCAGTAAAATGTTCTGCATCGAGAGCAGCACCTCCAATCAAGCCTCCATCCACATCTGTTTTTGAAAAAATCTCTTCGGCATTGGACGATTTAACACTTCCGCCATAAAGAATAGAAACAGAATCTGCAAGATTTTGGGAGTAGGTATTGGCCAATGTTTTTCTTATAAAAGCATGCATATCTTGTGCTTGGGCTGGAGTGGCTGTCTCGCCTGTACCAATGGCCCAAACAGGCTCATAAGCCAAAACAATTTGACCCCAAGCAGCTTCAGGTAAATGAAAAAGGGCTTTTTTAATTTGACTTTCTACTACAGAATTTTCATTTCCAGACTTACGGTCTTTCAATTCTTCTCCAAAGCAAAAAATGACGCGCATGTCATGCGCCAAAGCGGTATCCACTTTTTTGGCCAGTAAATCATCCGATTCGTTAAAATAGGCGCGGCGTTCGCTATGGCCTAAAATAACCGTTTCTACCCCAATACTTTTCAACATAGCTGCACTGATCTCACCGGTGTAAGCACCACTTTCAGCAAAGTGCATGTTTTGAGCTGCCACTTCAATAGAGCTGCCTTTGAGCGCATTGATAGACGCTAAAAGATTGGTAAACGGCGGGGCTATGATAACCTCAGTATTAGAATGTTTATGTTGACTCAGGAGGTTAGCAACTAATATTTCTGAATCTACATAGTCTTTATTCATTTTCCAGTTTCCGGCAACAATTTGTTTTCTCATTTTAAATATTCTATTAGGTTTTTATCAGTTGTTTCAATTGCTCTGTATACGGCGATGCCACCTTCCGGATTCACAACTACAAAGCGCGGAATCCAGTCCAAGTCTAAAAATGTTCCCATGGGACCTTTCCAACCCGATGACATAAAATAATGATTGCCCTCTAGCGCATAGCGGTCAATTCCTTTTTTCCAAGCTTTTGCAGATTTATCTAAAGACAGAAAAATATAAACCAGCTCTGGGTGTGCGGCTTGAAGTGCTTTTATTTGTGGAAGACTCTCTATACAATCTTTACACCAAGAGGCCCACACATCAATAAAAATCGTTTTTCCAACATTTTGATCCAAAATGGTTTCAAAGGAAACGGAGTTACCATCTAATGCTTCAAAGGTGTCCGCTAGGGCGGCCTCTGAGAAAGTTGTTTTAGGAGCCGATTGACAATTTAAAAGGGCATTGATGCAAAGTAAAAGTAAGACGGCTTTTTTCATATCAATTGAATTTTATTTTTGGGTTTAAATACGCGTATATCAAATCAACAAAAATATTTAGAATGACAAAGATAGTGGCAATAATTAAAACAGCCCCCATTATTACGGGCAAATCTAAGGTATTTAGGGCGTTTACAATTTCTTTGCCCAAGCCGTTCCATCCAAAAACATACTCCACAAAAACAGCGCCTGCCAACATGGATGCAAACCACCCTGAAATGGCGGTAACCACAGGACTCAAGGCATTTTTAAACGCGTGCTTGAACAATACTTTTCTGGGACCAAGTCCTTTGGCTTTTGCGGTTTTAATATATTCTTGGCTGTAAACTTCCAACAAAGAATTTCGCATCAATTGAGACACCACTGCTAAAGGTCGAATGCCCAAAACCAAAGCTGGCAATATTAAGTTTTTTAATTGTAAACGATTGGCTTCTCCAAAATCATCGAGTTCATACAAACTTCCAGTCATTTCAAGGCCTGTATATTCATGCCAAACAAATCCAAAAATCCAGGCGGCAATAATGGCTGTAAAAAAAGAAGGTAAACTCATGCCAAGCGTGCTGATGACCAAGATGCTTCGATCCTGCCATTGGTCTTTATAAAGGGCCGACACAAGCCCAAAGAAAAGCCCTAGTACAAGGGCTATGCTAATCGAAGCCGCGGCCAAAATAAAAGTGTTTGGAAGTGTTTCCTTTAGGATTTGAGTAACTTTTTTACCTTGTTTTGTAAAGGACCGACGCAAAAATGGATATTTGATAACCCAAGTTCCGCTGTGTAGTTTTATCAAACGCATGAACGTATAATTACCAGATTGTAAGCTGGTGTAATGGTCTGGACTGTGCCAGTGAAAAGACAGTGGAGAAAGGTCGTTTAAATAGTATCCGTATTGAGTTGAAAGTGGTTGATCAAACCCATATTTTTTTTTAACAATGGCCAATTGTTCTTGATCTTCATTTTGACCCAACATCATCCGAGCAGGATCACCTGGCAATACATTGAAAAGAAAAAAAACAACGGTGAGCACTCCAAAAAGGGTGAGCAGGGTGTTGGCTGTTTTTTTTAAAAGATAGATCCCCAAAATTACAATACTAAATCTTCAATGTCGTTCCAATGGACTTTTTGTTCGACGGTGCCTGTATTAAGTTGTAAAACTCCAGGGTTGGCACGAACGACTGTTTTTAGCGCTTTTTCATCACATAAGTAGAATTCAAAATTCAAGTCGTAATCAGAAATAATTCTTTTTTTGACCGCCTTGCCTGAAGCACTCAATCCAATGACGGTATAGCCTTTGCCTAGGGCTGCATCAGAAAATGCTTTTAATTTCTTCAAGCCCGCAACCTCAGCAGTGTCTAAATTATAGGCTACAATTATCAGCAGACGCGGTTCGGCTAAAAAGAATTGTGTTAAATCTTCTGTATCGGTTTCAATTGAAAAATCTAAAATAGAAGGCTGATACCCTTCGGAAATGATTTTGGTTTCAACACCAACATAGGTCCCATCGATATTTGGATAGGAACCGTTGGTAACAACTTCTTGTAACTGACCATCAACCTCAAAAGTCCATTTAAATTCCTGGACGGCTTTGGGCGCATTTTCAGGCGTACTCATGTTTTGAATGAGATTATCCCCTATTTTATACGCACGAAAATCAATGCTCGGCAGGTGCATCAAGACATGGTATCCAAAAGCAAGACTTAGAATTAAACTCAAACCGGCAATTACATTTGTTATCCAAGGTTTAAAAATGGGTTTAATGTTGTTTTTACCATAAAAAATCAAAAGAATAAGCCCTAATAATACCACATCTTTTGAAAAACTTTCCCATGGCGTTAGTTTCAAAGCATCACCAAAGCAGCCACAGTCTTTTACTTTATTAAAATAGGCAGAGTAAAAGGTCAAAAAGGTAAAAAAGACAATCATGGACAACAGGCTATAAAGGGTGAATTTACGCTGGTAACCGATCAAAAGAAAAACGCCCAATACAACCTCAAAAACAACCACAAAAATTGAAAGTGCCAAGGCGTAAGGCTCCAAAAACGGAAGATTTAAGACTTCTACACTAAAATACTCTTGAAGTTTATATGAAAAACCAATAGGGTCATTGAGTTTGATGAATCCTGAAATGATAAAGAGTACACCAACAAAAATTCGAGCAATGGGGGTTAAAATTTTCATTCGTTGTTATTTAAATGAATCATGGCAAAAACAGCATAATTGATCATGTCCTGGTAATTGGCATCAATCCCCTCACTAACAAGGGTTTGACCTGCATTGTCTTCAATTTGTTTGACACGAAGTAATTTTTGCAAAATAAGATCGGTTAAAGAGCTGACCCGCATATCGCGCCAAGCTTCTCCGTAATCGTGATTTTTGTCCAGCATCAATTGTTTGGTCTGGGCAATTTTGGTATCGTAATCCAACAAAGTTTCTTCGTTTTTGAGGTCGGGTTGTTCTGCAATTCCGCGTTCAATTTGTATCAGGGCCATGATGCAGTAATTAATAATTCCTATGAATTCACTCACAGCTCCCTCTTCGACCCGTTGGGTTTTATTTTGTTGCAAGCCGCGAATCCGTTGGGCTTTGATAAAAATTTGATCCGTCAAAGAAGGCAACCTTAAAATACGCCAAGCACAACCGTAGTCTTTCATTTTCTTTAAAAATAAATCTCTACAACGACTGACAACGGCATCGTATTGTTTTGAGGTATTTTGCATAAATTCGATTGAAATTTCCGTAAATTTCGCTTAAAATTTTCAAACCATCAAAATTTAAGGTTTAAACTTTAAAATTGAATGAATTCAACAAAAAACGACCACAGTTTTAGTATTAATTGCAAGGGGGAACTGATAGATTTATCACAACCGAAAGTGATGGGAATTTTAAACATCACTCCAGATTCTTTTTATGACGGAGGGCGTTTTAAAGACTCGAAAACCATCCTGAATCAAGTTGAAAAAATGTTATTTGAAGGGGCCGCATTTATTGACATCGGCGCTTATAGTTCACGCCCAGGAGCAAACTTTGTCTCAGAAGAAGAAGAGCTACAACGCATCACTCCAATGGTTCATTTGGTTTTGAAATCTTTCCCAAATTGCAGAATTTCTATTGACAGTTTCCGATCCAAAGTCATCAAAGAATGCACAGAAATAGGTGCGGTAATTTGCAATGATATTTCAGCGGGAAAATTAGATCTAAAAATGATGGAAACGGTTGGAAAATTAAAGATACCTTACATCATGATGCACATGAAAGGTACGCCACAAACCATGCAAGGACAGACCCAATATAAACATATTGTCAATGATATTTTTTATTATTTTTCGGAACGCATACAAGCCGCTAAAGCCCACAAAATTAACGACCTCATAATTGATCTTGGGTTTGGATTTGCTAAAACGCTAGATCAAAATTATATCCTGTTAAATCAAATGGATTATTTCAAAAATCTAAACTGTCCTATTCTTACTGGAATTTCGCGAAAATCAATGGTGTATAAGGTCTTAAAATCCACAGCCCACGAAGCACTTAACGGCACCACCGCCCTAAACATGACGGCCTTGATGAGCGGGTCTAAAATTTTAAGAGTCCACGATGTGAAGGAGGCTTTAGAGTGTGTAAAACTCTACAACGCTTTGACCAAGACATCCTAAATCTTAAATTTGGTTTTATTTAGTATCTTTAAAAAAAATATTTCAACTTGGAAATTCTCAAAGAGCTGTTAGATTTCAGTGTTTTAGATGTAATTGACATCGTCATGGTAGCACTGTTATTGTACTATGTCTATAAATTGATTAGAGGTACTGTCGCCATTAATATTTTTATTGGTATTGTTATTTTCTATCTCTTTTTCCTGCTTGTAGACACCCTTGAAATGCGCATGCTCTCAAAAATATTGGGCGGGTTTATGAGCGTTGGGATCATTGCGCTTATTGTTGTATTTCAACCTGAAATTAGAAAGTTTCTATTGATGATTGGCTCAACCAACTTTGGCAAAAAAAGTGCTATTCTAGGCCGGTTCCAGTTTTTAACCAGCTCTGTTAGAAAAAACAATACCAATGCCAATGACATCGTAAAAGCAGCCACTAAAATGGCCAGTACAAAAACTGGAGCCATAATGATTTTGGAGCGCAATAACAACCTAGACTTTTTGGTCGAAACAGGTGATCAAATGAACATTGAAGTGACCCAACCCATTCTGGAAAGTATTTTTTTCAAAAACAGCCCACTCCATGACGGTGCTATCATAATATCGAACAACATCATCAAGGCAACCCGTATCATTCTTCCCGTAAGCAATCAAAAAGACATCCCCGCACACTTTGGGTTAAGACATCGCGCTGCGATTGGGATTACAGAAAAAACAGATGCATTGGCCATTGTTGTTAGTGAAGAATCTGGCCAAATATCTTACATCAATAATGGGGCGTTTATCATTTACAAGAATACCCAAGAACTCATTGAAAAATTAGAAGCTGAACTCGCTTAGTCTTCCTGCTTCAAAAATTGTGCTTTATACAGTCCACTGTAGGCCCCTTCCTTGTTTTTAAGTAAACTGCTGTGGGTGCCCATTTCAATAATCTCTCCAGCATCCAATACAATGATGACATCCGCTTTTTGAATGGTCGCCAAGCGGTGGGCAATCACAATGGAGGTCCGGTCTTTTGTAATTTTTTTAGTCGCTGCTTGAATGAGCTGTTCTGAGTTTGAATCAATGGATGCTGTGGCTTCGTCCAAAATCAAGACTTTGGGGTTGGTGATGTAGGCCCTTAAAAAAGAAATCAATTGGCGCTGGCCAACAGATAACATTACACCTCTCTCTTTTACATTGTAGTGGTACCCCCCTGGCAGTTTTCTTATAAAGTCATGAATCCCAATTTGCTTCGCGGCATCCACTACAGCAGCTTCAGAGATTTGTGAGTTTCCAAGGGTGATGTTGTTTAAGATGGTATCGGCGAATAAAAAAACATCCTGAAGTACAACGGAGACTTGCTTTCGTAGCGATTTGAGTGGAATGGATTTTATATTGGTTTCATCAAATAAAATCTGTCCTTTGTCAATTTCGTAAAACCGATTGATCAAGTTAATTATAGTAGATTTTCCAGCCCCAGTGGACCCAACGATTGCAACGGTTTGACCGGGCATGACTGTAAAAGAAACCCCCTTGAGAACAGCTTCATTTTTTACATATGAAAACTGAACATTTTTAAATTCAATTTTACCACTAAATGCTTTTAATGATTTAGTCCCTAAATCTGAAATATTGGAATTTGTATCCAAGACTTTAAAAACCCGATCAGCCGCCACCATTCCCATTTGAAGGGTGTTAAATTTATTTGCGATTTGATGCAAGGGGCGAAACATCATGGGAACCATCATGATAAAGGCCGCCAAATCTCCAACAGAGGCTGTTTGATCAAAAACCGTATTTAAGCCTCCCAACCATATGATAATCCCAAGAGTAATGGAAGTTAATAACTCTGCAATTGGGAAAAATACTGAATTGTACCATACGGTCTTAATCCATGCTTTTTTATGGCGCTGATTAATGGCTTCAAAGCTTTTAAACTCAATCATCTCTCTGGCGAAAAGTTGAACAATCTTCATGCCGGTCAAACGCTCTTGAACAAATGAGTTTAAGTTTGACACTTCATTTCTAACCTCTTCAAAAGCTTTTTTCATGTATTTTTGAAAAATTTTTGTCGCTATCAATATGATCGGAAGGGTGAAGAATACAACAATACTCAGTTGCCAGTTCATGTAAACCATAACGGTGCCAACCACCAACATTTTAAGGATGTCACTAAAAATCATAAATAGTCCTTCTCCAAAAATATCGGCAATGCGTTCCATGTCTGTAACCGTTCGGGTCAATAATACCCCTACTGAGGAGTTGTCAAAATATTTCATTTTGAATGCCAGAATATGATTGAATAATTTGATCCTGATATCCCTTACAACAGACTGGCCCAGCCAGCTGGCCGTATAAATAAATGTAAGATTGCATAAGACTTCCATAAATAGCAAAGCAAACATCCAAAGCATATACCTTAAAAATCCAGGCTGAAATTGTTGCTCAATGTTTTCATCCATGGCCATTTGCAATACTTTTGGCCGTAAAGCNCCAAATACTGCCAGTCCNATGACTGTAATGAGGGCCAAAACAAANATTNGATAGTACGGTTTGGTNTAGGCCAAAAGNCGNCCAAAAAGAGGCGCATCAAAAACNGTTTGTTTTGTTTTAGTCATCTAAATANATTGAATTAGGGTATAAAATTTCGGTCAAATACAANCCTTTTGCTGGTGCAGAAGCNCNCGCATTTGAACGGTCTTTNGATTCAATGATGTTTTTAAATTCATCCAAAGATGTTTTATAAATTCCAACATCCAGCANNGTTCCTACAATAGCNCGCACCATATTCCTTAGAAAACGATCGGCTGTAATTTTAAATTCTAAATGATTTTCGGTTTGAGTCCATTGGGCATGGCTAATTTGACATAAAAAAGTTTTTACATCAGAATGCAGCCTTGAAAAACACTCAAAATCTTTATATCCCCTCAAAATACGGCTTGCTTCGTTCATACGATTTACATCTAAAGGTCTGGTAAAACAATGGCATTTATCGTGTTCAAAAACATTTTTAGAGGTTGTTATTTTATAAATATAGCTCCTGCTTATGGCATCAAATCTTGCGTGAGCCGCTTCGTGAACGCTTTTGATAGTGTTAACTGCAATGTCCTTTGGAAGAAAAGCGTTAAGCTTATATGGCATTTGTTCCCTGTCAAAACTTACTTCGGTATCGAAATGTGCTACCATTTGAACCGCATGAACCCCAGTGTCGGTCCGTCCAGCCCCCATACTATCAGTGGGAGATTTCAAAAGTACCGATAGGGCTTTGTTTAGGGTTGCCTGTACAGTTACTGCATTGGGCTGTACTTGCCAACCGTGGTAATGGGTTCCATTATAGGATAAATCAATGAAATATCTCAAGGTATTTTGATACTTTTGTTGTTAGACCATCAAAGATAAGACATTGGTCTAAATACTGTTTTGAGATTTCGAAGAATCCATGAAAAAAATTCTATTACTTTCCGACACCCATGGCTATATAGGAGAAGATATCTTAAAACATGTCCATTGGTGTGACGAAGTATGGCATGCCGGTGACATCGGTGCTCTTGAAGTCACCGATACGCTTAAAAACTTAAAGCCTCTTAGAGCTGTTTATGGAAATATTGATGGTGCTGCTGCCAGGACTGAGTTTCCTTTACATCAAAAATTTACAGTTGAGGGGCTCAAGGTGTGGATTACCCACATTGGAGGCTATCCCAACCGGTATTCAAAGCCTATTCGAGACGTGATTAAATTTGAACGTCCAGACTTATTTATTTCTGGACATTCACATATATTGAAGGTAATGCAGGATAAAAAATTAAATTTACTTCATATGAATCCAGGCGCAGTTGGAAAGCATGGATTTCACAAGCTGCGAACCATGTTGCGTTTCAAAATATCTAAAGGGGAAATAAAAGAACTAGAAATCGTAGAATTTAAGCGGTGAGCCATGTCAACGAATGCGACTATGATTTATCTCAAGCGGTCTATAGATTTTATAAGAGCCTCATCCTTCTTAATGGCCTTATTTGCCAGCACTACTAAAACAACAGAAACAACAGGGAGAAATAAACCAATGCCATTCTCAGAATTTTGAAATTCTCCAGATAAATTAAATAATCGGTACACAAATAATCCCAATAAAATTAAGTTTAACATAATACTTAAACGACCCAATACAAATTGGGTTTGTCTGGTTTTATATTTAAAAATAGTCCATACAGTAATTAGTGTCGAAGCCGCGAATAATCCTAAATATGCCGGTTGGTCTTGTGCAAAATAAGAATTCGCATCAATCGTAAATAATGGAAAAACGAAGGGTAAGGCACCAGTACAAAGAGCCGACAGAAACAAATAAAGGGTTTGAATTCTTTGAAGCATACCATATAGTTTAGCTGCTAAAGTAATCGTTTCTTTTTTATTTATTTCACTAAATTTTAAAAATATTGTTGTATCATTGCATAACAAAATACAAAGAGACTTCTTTGTCTCAATTTTATATCACATTACTACATACCGATTTCAAATCCAAATTGTTTCCCATAAAAATTATGTTGCACTGCAACAAAACCATATTTAAAAAAACTTAAATAATTACAACTAAATTATGTTAGAAATTTCAGAACTCAAAGAAAAAAAATTACCTGAACTGCAAGAAATTGCTAAAGAATTAAAAATCCCTAGATTCAGCAGTTTGAAAAAATTAGACTTGATCTATCAGATACTAGATGTTCAAGCCGCCAAGCCTTCGGAAGATCAAAAAGAGTCACCAACCAAAGCTGATAATACAAAAACAAATCATTCTAGTAAGCCAGTGCAAAATTCTCAAAAGGAAAACAAAGCTGCTCCAGCTGAAAAAAACAACAGAAACAACGAAGCCTCCGACAAGGAAAAAAACAACAACAGAGACCAAAACAACAATAACAGACAAAAACACCACAAAAAACAACACCACCAAAACAAAAATAACCATCACAAAAAAGAACATAACGGCAACAAGGACAACAGAAATCGCTATAAAGAGCCTGATTTTGAGTTTGATGCTATTATTGAAAGTGAAGGTGTATTAGATGTGATGTCTGATGGGTACGGTTTTTTAAGGTCTTCTGACTACAATTATTTATCATCTCCTGATGACATCTATGTGTCACAATCTCAAATTCGATTGTTTGGACTCAAAAATGGAGATACCGTTCTTGGTCATGTACGCCCCCCGAAAGAGGGAGAAAAATACTTCCCACTTATTAAAGTAAGTAAAATTAATGGTTTGGACCCTCAAGTGGTTAGAGACCGAGTTGCTTTTGAGCATCTTACCCCTTTATTCCCTAAAGAAAAATTCGATATCGCTGAAAAACAAAATACCATTTCCACTCGAATTATGGATTTGTTTTCTCCAATTGGAAAAGGACAACGTGGTATGATTGTCTCTCAACCAAAAACAGGAAAAACAATGCTTTTAAAGGATGTCGCCAATGCGATAGCGGCCAACCATCCAGAAGTTTACCAAATGGTACTCTTGATTGACGAACGTCCTGAGGAGGTTACCGATATGCAAAGAAATGTTCGTGGAGAAGTGATCGCTTCAACTTTTGACAAAGAAGCACACGAGCACGTAAAAATTGCGAATATTGTTTTAGAAAAAGCGAAAAGATTGGTGGAGTGTGGCTATGATGTTGTCATCTTGTTAGATTCTATCACAAGACTGGCACGTGCTTATAACACTGTCCAACCAGCTTCAGGCAAGATTTTAAGTGGAGGTGTAGATGCCAATGCATTACACAAACCAAAACGCTTTTTTGGTGCTGCAAGAAAAATTGAAAATGGAGGATCGTTAACCATTATTGCGACTGCTCTTACAGAAACTGGGTCTAAAATGGACGAAGTTATTTTTGAAGAATTTAAAGGAACCGGTAATATGGAATTACAACTGGATCGAAAAATATCCAACCGCCGTATTTTCCCTGCCATTGATTTGACCTCTTCAAGTACAAGGCGAGACGACTTACTGTTGGATGAAAAAACCATTCAACGCATGTGGGTGATGAGAAAATACTTGGCGGATATGAATCCTGTGGAAGCCATGGAGTTCATCAACGACCGTTTCAAACAAACCCGAAACAACGAGGAGTTTTTAATTTCCATGAATGGATAACAAAAATTAAACGCATAAAAAAAGCCTTTCCAATGGAAAGGCTTTTTTTATAAATTCTTTAAAATTACAAGCTGGCAATGTGTTGCGCTAGCTTAGATTTTAAGTTTGCCGCTTTGTTGTTATGAATGATATTGCGCTTGGCAAGTTTATCAATCATGGAAGCTACAGAAGGAAATGCTTTTTCAGCTTTTTTCTTTGTAGTTATTTCTCGTAAAGCTTTTATTGCATTACGAGTTGTTTTGTGCTGATACTTATTGAGTATGCGCTTCGCGTTATTGCTTCTAATTCTTTTTAATGCAGACTTGTGATTTGCCATATTAATTTAATTTNTTATAAATTGTAGCCCGTAGGGGAATCGAACCCCTCTTACCAGGATGAAAACCTGGCGTCCTAGCCGATAGACGAACGGGCCGTTTTGTTTTGAATNGNGANAACACAAAACAGCTACAATATNNATATTGCGGTTGCAAAAATACAACTATTTTTAAATGCTACAACTTTCAATATTGTTTTTTTGATGTTTTTAAGGGAATTAATAGGCTTTCGCAAATAGAACCCGACGCCTTGATGGCGCTCCAGAAAACACACAATTGCCAAGCTCATTTGGTGCATTCATAGGTATACAACGAATTGTAGCCTTTGTGAGTTCTTTAATTTTTTGCTCTGTTTCTAAAGTCCCATCCCAATGTGCCAAAACAAATCCTCCCTTGGAATCCAAAATATTTTTAAAATCTTCAAAATTATCTGCTGGAGTTATGTGTTTGTCTCTGAAATCTAAAGCATTGGCATACAATGCTTTTTGAATTTCAGATATTAGTTGTTCTATCTTAGACGCTATTTGTTCCAAATTAATTGTTTCTTTTGTAAGCGTATCACGTCTGGCCAATTCCACCGTCCCATTTTCTAAGTCTTTGGGGCCAATAGCGATGCGCAATGGGACCCCTTGCAACTCGTGCTGAGCAAATTTTGCTCCTGGACGCTGCGTAGTTCGATTGTCATATTTAACGCTGATGCCTCTGGCCGTTAATGATTTCATTACGCTGTCTGCAACTGAACTGATGTCTCTAAGTTGAACATCGCTTTTGTAAATTGGTACAATAACAACTTGATAAGGTGCCAAATAAGGAGGAAGCACCAAACCTTGGTCATCACTGTGGGTCATGATAAGCGCGCCCATAAGCCTTGTTGAGACGCCCCACGAGGTGGCCCAAACATACTCCTGGGATCCTTCACTAGTCATAAATTTAACATCAAATGCCTCTGCAAAATTTTGCCCTAAAAAATGAGAAGTTCCCGCTTGTAATGCTTTGCCGTCTTGCATCAAAGCTTCAATGCAATAAGTCTGTTCGGCTCCAGCAAAACGCTCACTTTCAGTTTTTTTACCTTGAATTACTGGAATTGCCATAAAATTTTGAGCAAAATCGGTATAGACTTGATTCATTTGCTGAGCTTCTTCCAAAGCCTCTTGCTTTGTGGCATGAGCAGTGTGCCCCTCTTGCCATAAAAATTCAGCTGTTCTTAAAAATAGACGAGTGCGCATTTCCCAACGCACCACGTTGGCCCATTGGTTGATCAGAATCGGCAAATCTCTATAGGACTGAATCCAATTTTTATAAGTATTCCAAATAACAGCTTCGCTCGTCGGTCTCACAACCAACTCCTCCTCTAATTTTGCTTTCGGATCAACGCGAAGTTTACCCGGTTTCTTGGGATCATTTTTAAGGCGGTAATGAGTTACAACTGCGCATTCTTTGGCAAAACCTTCTGCATTTTTCTCCTCTGCCTCAAAAAGACTTTTGGGAACAAACAAAGGGAAGTAAGCGTTTTGATGGCCAGTTTCTTTAAACATGCGATCTAGTTCGGCTTGCATTTTCTCCCAAATTGCATAACCATAAGGCTTTATTACCATACAGCCCCGAACAGCTGAGTTCTCTGCCAAATCGGCTTTTACAACCAATTCGTTGTACCATTTTGAGTAATCCTCGGCGCGCTTTGTTAGGTTTTTGCCCATATTGTTGTAATTTGGCATAACTATTGTTGTAGAAGTGTAAATATTTATGCTATACAAAACTAAGTATTTTTAAAGTGTTCAACAATTTAATTTAGATTCATATGATAATTATTTCTTTTATTCACAAACCAAAGCTTTTTTTTGTTTCAACAATCGTTTTCGCCTTGGCGTTATCATGTGGTTCTTATGAATATGTTGGAATCTACGACGATGCTATTTATGGAGATTCAAACGCAACTGAATACAACTCAAACTACGAAAATGATGTTGCTGGAAATGATGAGGGCAATTCTTATTACAATGACTATTTCAAAGGGAAAGCTAGCGAGTACAGCACTGATAAAAATACTGTTTTTACAAATGTTGATGACTACTCAGGAGATTACACAACCAACAACGATCAATCTGAAACAATTTATGCTGGTTGGGGACAAAACAGTGATTCAAATGTTGTTATAAATATTCAATCTAATCCTTATGTAGGGATGGGATGGGGTTGGAATAATATGGGCTGGAACCGATGGGGTCGGAATCGTTGGGGATGGAATGCTGGATGGAACAATTGGGGATGGAATGCTGGATGGAACTGGGGGTACCCAAATTATGGCTTTTGGGATCCATTTTTTATCAATAACTATTACTGGAACAATCTCTACTGGTACGGCTACAACATTCCTTACATAGGCCGCAATGTAGCATATGTAAATGGAAACAGATCTAATTCATACAGAAATTCTTCTAATCGTTTTAACAGTCTCTCCAACCGCAGTGCCCTAAGCACCGTTTCTAGAGTGAGAACCAACAACGCTTCGGCGACAAGAAGCACAAGTCGCTCTTACACCACGTCTCGCCCTACGCGAACTTCGACTACGACAACGGTAAGGAACAACAATAATGGCACTGTGAGAACCACACGATCTAGCAGAACCATAACTCAGCCATCTTCAACAACAAGATCCACGCGGTCTACAACGATAATTGATACGCGATCAACTCCGAGAAGTACGCCGTCTATGAGATCGAGCGGAAGCAGTTCAAGATCTGGTGGTATGTCAACCAGATCCCGAAGATATTAATAAAGATATCTTTATTAATAAATAAATCTTTTCTAAAATGAAAAAAAATCTAATTTATTTTATTAGTCTATTGTTTATATTTTCGATGCACTCTCAGAATCTTGAGGATGCCATCAGATACTCTGATGGGGAGACGCAAGGAACGGCGCGTTTCAAGGCGATGGCAGGGGCTTTTGGGGCTTTGGGGGCCGACATTTCTGGAATCAGTATCAATCCTGCTGGAGCTGCTATTTTCAATACCAGCCATGGCGTTTTATCCGCATCGACAAAAAACAACACAAAAGATGTATCCTATGGCAGTGGCATGACTAACAGCTCATCCAATGATATTGATTTGCACCAAATTGGTGCAGCTTTTGTATTTAAGAATTATAAGAAAAATTCCCCCTGGAAAAAATTCGTTCTAAGTTTGTTTTACGAGCGGCTTCAGGACTTCAATTCTCGATTTTCAGTGCAGGGAAATACCAACAATAGCATTGATAGTTATTTTTTACAAAATGCCAACGGATTAAGACTTGGAAACATCCGATTACTTCCTGGGGAATCTGTAAGTCAAGCCTACTCTGATATTGGGTCTACTTATGGATACCAAAATCAACAAGGATTTTTGGGGTTTGAAGGGGGTATTTTAGAACCTTTAGATATTGACGATGATGTGAATACAGAATATACTTCAAATATTGCTCCAGGAAACTTTTTTCAAGAATTTGATTATTTGTCGCTGGGAAATAACGGAAAATTTTCCGTCAATATGGCTTTCCAATACAATGAAAAAATTCATTTGGGATTAAATTTAAATTCTCATTTTATTGATTTTGAAAAAAACACGTATTTGTTTGAAGAAAACACCAACACTGGCTCCTTAATTAATGAAGTGAATTTTGAAAACAAGCTTTACACAAATGGTGAAGGTTTTTCATTACAATTAGGAACAATAATTAAACTTTCGGATGAACTGCGCTTTGGATTCAGTTATGCTTCGCCTACTTGGCTGACACTTCGTGAGGAAAGCACACAATACTTATCAACGGTGAACGATATTGATAGCCAGAACTATGTTGTAAACCCATCTGTAATCAACATTTTTCCTGATTACAATCTAAAAACACCTGGTAAAATTACTGGTAGTTTAGCATATATTTTTGGTAAGTCAGGACTGATAAGTTTCGATTATTCCAGAAAAAACTACGCCAATACCTCTTTTGATTTTAGAAACAGCCAAATGAATTCAAACATGAACAATGCCATTAACGAAAACCTTACAATATCCAATACCTATAGAATTGGTACTGAATTAAGACAGAAAAATTTTAGCTTTAGAGGGGGCTATAAACTAATTGAAAGCCCTTATAAAAATAAAGATATTTACGGAGATCTCAGTGGAATCTCATTTGGTTTGGGTTATAATTTTGGAAACAGTAGATTGGACCTATCTTATTTAAATACACAAAGGAAACTATCTCAATCGCTCTTCGATCAAGGGGATTTGGGATCAACAACAATTGATTCAAATATCTCTGATATAACCCTGTCTTTGAGTATAAATCTGTAAATTAAAAATTCTAGTACAAGCACCCTTTTTCAATTATAAAAGGTTTAACGCTTAAGTGCAAAATGGCTTCTGAGTTGTCTTGGCTCGCCTGTATTAAAGTCGTTATATTCCATTAAAAACCAATAATCTGTCGTTGGCATCTTTTGT
>PAQB01000007.1 GCA_002709185.1 Flavobacteriaceae bacterium | reverse complement strand
ATTTTCAAAATCTTGAGAATATGGTGCAGTAAATGTATCGCATTGAGTGGTAAAAGTTGTACTTACCCA
Source organism: Flavobacteriaceae bacterium (assembly GCA_002709185.1). The sequence goes on along the minus strand of PAQB01000007.1, from coordinate 18,523 downwards.
AGAACTAGAATTAAGTGGATCACAAACAGCACGCAAATAAATTTCATAATCAGTGCCAGATGTTAATCCGCTTAAAGAAATAGGATTTGCTGTTGTAGCTGTACCATCTCCAGTTGGTTCTCCAGTACCTGCTGCTTGAACTACATATTCCCATGCAGTCTCTGTACCACCAGGTGTCCATGCAAGACTGGCTGAGGAAGCTGTGATACTAGAAACAGCCAAATCGGTCGGATCTGGACAACTAGGAGCAGGATAGCTTATAACATTATCCACAAAAAGTTGCCATTCATCTGTTCCAGTTGCCCTTACAGCGACATAAACAGTTTGGCCTGCGTAGGAGCTAAGATCAAATTCAAGTGGAGTCCATGAATTAGGAGCATCGCTGGAGGCCTGTAGAATTTCTGTAAAAGAAGATGCTTCCAAGGCATCCGTAGTTGATAATAATACTTCGTAAGACTCTAAAAAGGTGGAAGAACGAGATTTTACATAAAATGATAATAGTTCATTTGATCCTACACTAACAGCAATTGGAGGAGTAATTAAATAATCATCATGGGCAGACGAACTGTATGATATACTAGCTACTGCATCGCCTTCAATCGCACCTCCCGAAGGGGATGTATTTTGAACCCATCCATTGGCATCACCGTCATTAATGATGGTCCAACCATTATCAATACCAGTTTCAAATCCTTGAGTAAATTGAGCATAGGAATTGAAGCTGAAAAAGAGTAAAAATAATATTAAAGTAATTTTTTTCATAGTTATATATTTTAGATAGTCTATAAAATTAGTTCATAATAACACCATATCATAAACATTGTACACATAATCGATAAAGTGTTTAATAAATACGTTAAAATGATAAACAAATTGTAATACTCAAGCTTGTAAAAATAAAATTGGCTGCAAGCCAAACAATTCATTATTAAAAAAAAGCAAAAAACTCCGCACTTGCGGAGTTTTATAAATAGAGTTTTTAGAAAATTTACTGCTTTAAAACCCGCACTGTTTCTGTTACATTTCCAACAGAAACTTGAACAAAATAAACACCCGTTTTCATTTCAGCCATATCAACCGTACAGTTTAAGCTGTCAGGAGTTTGACGTAAAACAACTTGACCCAACATGTTCAGTACAGTGACCTTATCAACATTTGTCTGTGCGTTAATTATTAAATGGTCCTTAACCGGATTGGGATTATAAGTAAATAAGGTTTCATATTCATGACTTGAATTAGATAAGGTATTACAAGTTATGATTGCTTCCCAACCATCACGTTGAACACTACCATCGGATGTAAAGTGAAAAGTTAAACATCCTGTTTCATGTGAAGAAGTAATTGTCATACCTTGTAAATCCCCAGAGCCAGCAGAGTCACTCTCATCATCTCTATCCCAACACCACTGTGTGTCACCACCTGGTGGGAGAATCATATAATCTTCAATTTCGTCATCAGGCGCGTCGTAAATTGTCAAACCGTCAAAACAACCATCACCATCATTTTCAAGAGAAAAAGAGGTAAAGTATACAGTCACAATTTCTCCTGGATTATCTGGACAAATTGTGTAAATTATATCTTCATCATCTGAGTAGGTTAAATTAGCGCCACCGGAGTCTACGAATATTCCATTTGAACATGTTGGATCTACGGCAATATAAGGAGTTATGAATATATAAGGTCCAGCCCACTCAGATAATCCATCTTCTTCACCGCAGTTGGATTGAACATAGAATTCATACAGAGTATCTCCAATTAAACCTTCAGCTAAATAGGGATTAGTGACTCCAATAGAAGTTGGTGTGCCTGTAGCGGATGCTCCTGAACTCACATTCACGATTTCTACGTTCCATAGCGTTGCGATTCCATTTTCAGTCCAATTTAATTCAGCAGATGTGGCAGTTATTGATTGTACAAAAAGTGAAGTTGGAGTTGGACATGACTCATCAGTCGTGAAATAATATTGTTCGGATGCATCAGAAATTTCGTCATTATCGCATTGCGAAATTACCACAAAGGAGTAATCGGTATTTTGAAGCAGGCCATCTGCTGTGTAAGGGTTATTAACTCCAGAAATAAGTTCTGAATCGCCAGAGCTTTGATTGATGATTTCGATATCCCATAATGTTGCTAATCCGTTTTCAGTCCAATTTAATTCAGCGGATGTGTCGGTTATTGACTGTACAAAAAGTGAAGTTGGAGTTGGACATGACTCTTCAGTTGTAAAATTGAACGGTTCGGATGAGTCAGAAATTTCGTCATTATCGCATTGAGAACTTACTGTATAAGAGTAATTGGTTTCTGGAATTAGTCCAACTGCCGTATAAGGTTTATTAACTCCATAAACAAGCTCTGAATCTCCAGTGTCTTGATTTACGATTTCGATATCCCATAATGTTGCTAATCCATTTTCAGTCCAATTTAGCTCAGCAGATGTCGCAGTTACTGACTGTACTGAAAGTGAAGTTGGGGACGGACATTCTGGTAATTCTTCAAATATCACATTATCAATCGCAAGATCACCTTGAAAAGTTCCTGCACTAGTTGCTCTAAAGGTAACTGTTATAATTTGTCCAACATAATCAGATAAACTCAAAAGCACTGGTTCCCATGGGGTTGTTTCAGAGTCTTGCTGTTGTCCACTTAAAGTCCATACATTATCAACACCATTTATCAATACATCCAATGTACCAATCACACTACCATACATGTGATAATCGAAACTAAGTCCGGGATTGGTCATGGCAGATAAGTCTATCTCAGGAGATACGAGTTCTGCAATGTCACCAGACGAACCACTTGAGGCCTCTGTGTAAAAATAATTACCTGAATTTATATTTGGACTTGGACCTGTGTTTCCTGATCCAGTGTCATACCCAGGTGCACATTCCCAAAAATAAGCACCACCAGTAGCTGTCCAACAATTTCCAGATTCAAAAGGCGATGCTGATGTAGTAAAAGATTCAAAACCTTCATAATATGGTGCAACAACTATTGCACAAAGAGTCGTAAATGTGTAGGGTCCAACCCAGCTTGAGACCCCGTCTTCGGCACCACAATTTGCTCTTACATAAAAATCATAGGGGGTTTCAGACTCAAGTTCGTCAGCAACGTAAGGGTTACTAATTTCACTTGCTGTAGGATCTCCACTGGGAGTAAAACCAGATGGTCCAAATTCAATGTCCCAGACTAATGCAGTTCCATTTTCAGTCCAACTTAAATCCGCTTTTGTTGCGGTGATGTTTGATGCCGTTAGTTGGGATGGATCTAAACATGCCGGCGGAGATGATGATCTTATTGTGGGTGAGGAAAAACAAAAACCCCACTCCCATCCACCAGGACTTAAGGCATCGTCATAAGAAATTCGATATTTAAATCCAGCCAATTGAGTGGTGGTAAAATCTGAAATATCAATTTGAGGAGTTTCATACTCAGAGCTTAATGAACAACTTTTGTAGTCTTCGTTATCTGAATTAGCTTCAAAAATTTCTAATACATTCCAGCTTTCAGAATCTGCATCAAATGTCTCAATTGCCAAATAATCAGATGAGTATACACGGTATATATATTCACCAAAAATATAAATGAAGTTTTCACCACCTTCTGCGGCTGATGTAAGATCAATTACTGGAGAGGTCAATTGTAAGTCATCACTAGTTGATGCATTTCCTGCAGCATCATCATCCCATAAAAATGTAAAACCTTCCTCAGTTGGGTTAGATACCAGTCCGGTTTGTTCGTTGTACGTGCCTGTTAAAACCCAATCTGAATTAGGCCAATTTGCAGATTGATCAAGTATTTGTGCAAAAGCATTTGAAATAAAAGAGAATGCAATTAACGAGAGAGTAATTTTTTTCATAATGATGGCTTGTATTAATTGTTTTTTAAAATTAAACCATATAATGTCAAAATTAGATATATGTTTATAGAAAATCGATAAAGTGTTTAAAAAATAGGATGAAACGTTAATCAAAATATGATTTTGATTAACAATATCAATGGAATCAGCGGTTGGAATATTCAAACTGTGTTTTGATGGGAACATCATACAAGGATTCCAACTCACCAATGTTTTTCTTGTAAAATTTTGTTTCTGGTGGGATACTCACGTTTTTCCAAAAGTCGTGGTCGTATGGAATCTTATATAAAGTCATATCCTTTTGTTCAAATTCCCCTTGAAATTTAATTTTACTCTCACCATTATCAAGGTCCAATACGAAGATTTCGTGACGATAAGAAATGGGGATATAGTTGCGTTCTTTTTCTCCGGCCTGCCGCATGGCGCGTGCAACGTGATCGGGAGTTCGAACCGCTCCCTCCCATTGACGTTTATGATAACTCAAATATAATTTACCTCGGTTGTTATTTTTGTAAATCCAAAGGGCTGTCAGGCTCTTACCAATTTTCATAGCGGTTGAGTTTTTCTCAATTTTATATATTTTTAGGGTGTCAAAACCAATATAAAATGTAATGTAATTTCCATTGGGCTTAGTGCCTTGTAAAACAATAACATCCTCATTTGCATAAAAAGTATCGTCTATTTTTTTCCAAGAGTATGTAGACATTGGAGGACCATTTCGCAACGGGTTATTGTGCTCCATATATTTGATGGCATGTCGGTCCTGCTCATTTCTTATGAAACGATAGTCGGAAGAGTTGCGGCTATGTTGGACATCAAAATCCATTAAATAAGAAGAAGGACCCCGGTCTAAAACATCCATATACTGCTCAATAAAATAACGACAAATGTTATCTTCTACAGACCAACGTCTGTACAAAAGACCTAGTTTATGCTTTTTACTTATGGTGTTTTCTTTTAATTTCTTGACTGCCTTTTTGACAATGTCCTTGGGGTTTTCAATGGAAACCTCCCCTAACTCTGTAATCATTTCTTTCAAAACAAAAGTTTTATCTGTTAAAGCTATAAAATCCTGTACTGTTATTTCAAGTGATTGAAATCCTATTGAAGAAATTTCTATGGTATCTGACAATTCATCATTGGTGACGATAAATTTAAATCCACCGTCTTCTGTTGAGCTGGTGCCAATATTCTTTGCAACAATACCGACTGAGGCGTATGGAACGGGGTAATTGTATTCGTCGTACACCACCCCTTCAATAGTGATATAACTTTGTGCCATCATAAATGCTGATTGTAAAAACACAAGGCATATGAATAGAGTTTTGCAAAAATATAACAATTGTTTCATCACTTAAAATCGTTTTAAAAAATCCCAAATTCTATGAAAAAATAAAGGGTCATTTGGCGCATTTAAATTGTGACCCCCATTTTCAATACTATGAAATTTTATTTCTTTTCCAGAATCACAGTCTATGTATGTAAGAATATGATCTGCACCCATCATTTCTACAACAGGCTCTGTGTTACAATGAAAAGCATTGGCCCATGCTAAAGCACTTTCATGAGCACCTAAAAAATCATGACCCATAAAAGCCATACCCCCTTCATAAGGTATGTTATTATCTGCAGTGCCGCATATTTGAAGTACAGAAACAGCTGCGGTTGAACTGTCTGGAAGGGTCCCAACCATCAATTGGCTGGCTAGGGCCGCAACGGCTGTAAAATGAGGCGTTTCAATGGCCAATTTATTAATCATCGCGGATCCGTTTGAACTACCAATGCCATAGACTCTGGAGGCATCAAAAAAGGAATAAGTTTCAAGTTGCGCCATGATTTGATTGAAAAAATCTACATCATCCGCGGTGGAAGCCTCTCGCCCAAGATTCCATGAATTCAAGTACCCCTGAGGATAAACTCCAATAAATTCACCATTATCAACGAAGTGCGAAAAACGAGAAATCCACCCGTCATTTTGGCCACCGTTACCATGAAAAGCAATCACAACGGGATAGGTCTGAGTGTTATCAAAACTTTCCGGTAAGTGCAGCAGCACCTCGCGACTGACATTGGAACCGTCAATATTTTGTGAAATGTAAAAAACTTCCTCCTGAACCACACCTATGGGGTCGGGGTCGTTTGGCGGAGAATTATCATAAGAACTATTGTCTGATCTGCTGCAATTCAAACAGAAAAGATAAAAAATAACTAGAGGATATACCTTCATTTTTAAATTGGTTAATTTTTTAAAAAAACATTAGCCCGTAAAGTAACATAAAATTCCGACAACAAGAAAAACCAAAACAACTGAAAGCACCACATCAATGGTGTCATAACTGTTTTTATGCGCTTGTTTTTGTTCGTCCGTAAGCGTGCCAAAAGACAAACCAACAATGGTTTTATAATCGGGCGCAGTGGTCAATAAACTTATGGACACACATAAAATTACAGAAAAAATAAACATAAAAATAGCCATATGGGAAAAGTTGATGGTTGCAAAGTCATACAAAGCGTGGGCAACTGTTTCACCTGAAGCGATTTGTGGCTGAAAATATAGCTCTGACCCTAAACGCATAACCAAAAGAAAAAATCCTGCCAATAATGTTGTTATGGCTGCTGTGGAGTTGACGCGTTTCCAAATAATACCCAACAAAAAAACTGCGGTTACAGGCGGTGCAATATAAGATTGTACATTTTGCAGATATTGATACATGACCCCACCGCCTATTTTTTCCATAATTGGAATCCAAATAATGCCTAAAATCACAATAAATCCTGTGGCTATTTTACCTATTTGGAGCAAGGATTTTTCGGACTTATCTGGATGTAGTTTTTTGTAGATGTCAATGGTAAAAATGGTAGAGCATGAATTGAAAACAGAAGCTAAGGAACTCATTAGCGCTGCCATCAACCCACCTGCGACCAACCCTTTCAATCCGACGGGTAAGAGCGTTTTGACAAGCATCGGAAAGGCGCGGTCCGCTTTTTCAACAAAGAAAATATCAGGGTTTTGGATCGACAATGCATAAGCAATGATGCCAGGTAATAAGAAGATTAAAATTGGTAACAGTTTTAAATAAGCGCCAAAAATAGCACCGCGACGGCCAATTTTTATGTTATTGGCAGCCAAAGTTCGCTGCACAATATATTGATCTGTACACCAATACCAAATTCCAACAATTGTGCCCCCTATGAGCAACCCTGTCCATGGAAACTGCGGATCCGACATGGGACGCCACATATTAAAATGGTCTGGACTGACGGCTGTAACAGTTTCTCGCAACTGAGACCACCCCCCTACTTCATGTAATCCCAGATAAGTGATGATGACAGCGCCTAAAATTAAAACAATGGTTTGAAGTGTTTCGGTGTATATAACGGCTTTCATCCCCCCAATAACTGTGTAAATACCAGTAAAAATTACAATACCAATGGCACCATACCAAAATGGGATTCCCAATAATTCAGATACAACAATACCACCGGCATAAATGGTCACAGAAACCTTTGTGAGTACGTAGGCAACCAAAGAGAAAAGAGATAAAAACCAGCGCGAGCGGCTGTCAAATCGTTTTTCTAAAAATTCTGGCATTGTAAAGGCCCCACTTCTTATGTAAAATGGTAGAAACAACCAGCCTAACAATAAAACAATCCAGGCGTGAAGCTCATAATGAGCCATCGGGGTTCCAGATTCAAATCCAGTCCCTGCAAGACCAACAACGTGTTCTGATCCTATGTTGGACGCAAAAATAGAGGCGCCTATAACAAACCAGCCCACATTTCGGCCAGCTAAAAAGTAATCTTCAGTATTGTTGTTTTTTTGAATTACAACCCATACCGCAACAGCGACCAATGCTAAAAAATAAATGGCCAGGACAATCCAGTCAAACCCTTCTAAAACAGAAGTTGCTGCTACAAGTAATTGGTTCATAAAAAATATATTTTGGTTGGTTTGCTTTTAAATATATTGATTAATGATATTTTCAAATAATTCTTGTTTTCCACTTTGTGCATCTAATTCCCCATTTTCAAGGGCAATTTGATACAAATCTTGTAGTTGTAAAGTACCGGATTCAAACGACGCACCTTTACCTGAATCAAAGGATGCGTAACGCTGTTCTCGTAATTTTTTATAGGGAGAAGATGTCATTATTTTGTCGGCCGTGATTAGGGCACGTGCAAAAGTATCGGCACCACCAATGTGGGCTAAAAATACGTCTTCTAAATCCGTGGAGTTTCTTCTAATTTTAGCATCAAAATTAATACCTCCACCTTGCAAGCCACCAGCTTGAAGAAAAACCAACATAGCCTCAGTGGTTTCCTGTATATTGTTGGGGAATTGATCGGTATCCCAACCGTTTTGATAATCGCCCCTATTGGCATCAATACTACCCAACATATTGGCCTTGGCTGCTACAGCCAATTCGTGCTGCATGGTGTGTTGTGCCAAGGTCGCGTGATTGACTTCAATGTTTAATTTAAAGTCTTTATCTAGAGCATATTCTTTTAAGAATCCAATGGCAGTGGCCGAATCAAAATCGTACTGATGTTTCATGGGCTCCATCGGTTTTGGTTCGATGAAAAAGGTGCCTTTAAAGCCTTGCGCTCTAGCGTAATCCCTTGCCATGGTTAAAAATTGACCCATGTGATCAAGTTCACGTCCCATATCGGTATTTAAAAGTGACATATAACCTTCTCGGCCACCCCAGAATACATAGTTTTCTCCGTCCAGCGCCATGGTTGCATCTAGGGCCAATTTCACCTGTGCACCGGCACGTGCGACAACATCAAAATTTGGATTGGTAGCGGCGCCGTTCATAAAACGTGGATTTGAAAAACAATTAGACGTTCCCCATAAAAGTTTAACCCCAGAATCCTTTTGTTTTTGCTTCAAGTAATCAACAATCGCAGAAAGACGTGCTTCTGAAGCTGCCAAAGTTGGTCCTTCAGCAATCAAATCGTAGTCGTGAAAACAGAAATAATCGAAGCCCATTTTGGTGATAAACTCAAAAGCAGCATCGGCTTTATCTTTGGCCGCTTGAATGGGGTCTGAAGATTGATCCCATGGGAAATTTTGAGTCCCAGGACCAAAAGGATCAGAACCTTGTCCACAGAAAGTATGCCAATAGGCGATGGCGAATTTAAAATGTTCACGCATGGTTTTACCGGCTACGACACGTGTAGGGTCATAATATTTAAAAGCGAGTGGATTGTCTGAATCTTTACCTTCATATTGAATGGCGTTAATGCCCTTGTAGTATTCTTTATTTCCTGTAAGTATCATTATTTAATTTTTGATTTGTTTTTCTAATTCTGTTTTCCAGTTTTGGTAAGCTTTGAGATACGGGGTCTTATTTTCGATAGGTTTAAACGTCATCACGTGGTCATTTTTGGTAATATTTTTCCCAAAACGTTCAAAATCTTTATCGGTCAGTCCTGCAGCTCTTGCAGCACCAATGGCACCTGTGGTATTGTAAATTTCAATTTCATAACCAATAAGCGTAGCTAAAGTTTTAGCGAAAATCTCGGATCTAAAAAGATTGTCATTACCCGCCCGAATGACCTTAATGGTTGCATTGTCATTTTTAAGAATTTCCATCCCGTAAACAAATGAAAAGGCAATCCCTTCTAAAGCGGCTCTGTATAGATGGGCTTTTGAATGTTGATTTAAATTGATATTACAAAATTGCGTACCAACATTGGTATTGTCCAACATGCGTTCGGCACCATTACCAAAGGGTAAAATCACCAAACCTTCAGAACCAATGGCAATTTTGGAAGCTTTTCGATTCATGGTCTCATATGATTCTGCAGAACTTTGATTGCGCAGCCAACGGTACATGATTCCTGCCCCATTGATGCACAACAGCTTTCCGATGGTTGGATTTTCAGCTGAATAATTTACATGCGCAAAATGGTTGATACGACTTGCTTCATTAGAATTTTTATTATCAGTCACCGCATATATTACGCCTGAGGTTCCGCCAGTTGCAGCAACTTCTCCACTATTAAATACGTTTAATGATAGAGCGTTATTGGGCTGGTCGCCTGCGCGGTAGGTAATGGGAATGCCTTCAGGTAGTCCAGTTTCTTCTGCTGCTTTTTTTGAGATGTAAGCTTGAGGTGTAAAATTTTCTACAACATCAGGCACCAAATCGTGAGAAAATTCAAAATAATCCAGTAACCAACTGGCAACGGAATCCGATTCATAATCCCAGAAAATACCTTCTGACAAGCCGTTGTTTGTAGTTGAAATGGTTCCTGTTAATTTTAGAGCTATAAAATCCCCTGGCAGCATAAACTTATGAATCTTTTGATACAACTCAGGTTCATTGTCTTTGACCCATTTGAGCTTGGAGGCCGTAAAATTGGCGGGGGAATTTAAAAGGGAAGCACAGCGTTCTTTGGTTAAATCTTTAAAGGCTTGTTTACCAATATCCACAGCGCGACTGTCACACCAAATGATGGAATTCCTCAGCGGTTCGCCATTGGCATCGACAACCACCAAACCGTGCATTTGATAAGAAATCCCAACAGCTTCAATATTTGAAGAATCGATCTTTGATTCTTGTAAGATGCGCTTTGTACCTGTACACACAAATTTCCACCAATCGTTAGGGTCTTGTTCGGCCCAATCAATTTGCTCAGAAAGAATAGACATTTCGTTTTTGGGCTCGTGAAGACTTAAAATATTTTCACCGCTAGCTGCATCCACTAAAGCCACTTTAACGGAAGAACTTCCCAAATCGAATCCTATGTAATATTTTGTATGCATAAATTGGTGCTATCTGGAATTCAAAAATATTCTAAATATGAGTTGGCAGGTGATACATATGAAGCAAATGCTAATAGAATTGAAGCCAATATATATCGTCACCAAACATCGATAGAAAATTAGATGAAATTTAAAGTTTTAAAAGATTTTNNCAATATTTTTGAATGACTGGCATCCAACCATTGATCTAGNAGCGTCGCATAAACAGATCTGAAATCAACNGNATACTTCAAATCGCCATTCCCATCTAAGTTACTTAAATCGGGGCTGGAATTGTAAAAACCAGGTTTTCTGAGATTTTTACCTATAATAAAAAGGTTGCTTGCAGCCCCGTGGTCTGTGCCAGCGGCTGCATTTTGCTGGACACGCCTTCCAAATTCTGAAAATGTAACAACTAGGGTGTCTTTGAAGCTATCTGAGGCCTCTAGATCATTTACAAATACATCCATGGCCTGGGCATAGGTTTTTAGCAATCGTGCCTGTCTGTTAGATTGGTAAGCATGGGTATCGAAACCTCCCATTGAAACATAATAAACCTTGGTCTCTAGGCCCGAGTTAATAAACTCCGCAGTGGTTTTTAATTGTTTTGCAAAAGCATTATTTGGGTATGTCTTTGTACTTTTTGAAGTTTTAGAGGTTTCATAAATATACTTGGCAGAAGATTTTGCACTCACCATTGTTTTGTACAAATAGCCTAAGTTGTGTTCACTCAAATGCGATGCTGTTTGCGTCTCTAAAACTTTACCAAAGAAAGGCGTTTTGGTATTGTTAAACATTTTTTTAGCGTCTCTTGTCGCGATACCATTCATTGTTTCACCTTTCATAATTAGCGACAGAGAGTCGTCTACCTCAATACCACTGTGCGGATTTTTACCGTATTGGTCGATGTATCTGCCCATCCATCCAGTGTCCAGATACTCAGAAGAACTACTGGCTGTTTGCCAAATATCTGTTGACCTAAAATGGGATCTGTTTGGATTGGGATATCCAACATTATTGATGATTGATAAATAGCCTTTGTCGTAAAGCAATTTTAAAGGGCCCAAATTTTCATTGAAACCCAATTCCCCATTCACATCAATCAATTTATTTTTAGGAATTGAAATGCTGGGTCTGTGTTTGTAGTACAAATCATTTCTGTATGGAATAATGGTATTCAAGCCGTCATTACCACCTGATAATTGGATGAGTACTAATTTCTTATGGCCAAGTGATACCGGATCCAAACCTTCAAAAGCTTTCATGAAATTAGGAACCATTAGCAAGCTACTGGCAAGGGAACTTTTAGTTAAAAAATCTCTTCTTTTCATAATCTACGATTTAACACAATTGATATTCCGGAATGGACATCAATTGAATACAATATTGATAGGCGTTTTGATTTTGGTAAATTTTTAGCATCTCTTTGGTATCTTGATCTAGCTTTGGAAGTACCAAAACAGCTTTTAATTCTTTTTTGGTAATTTTAGAATAATGGGTTTCAAAATAAGTACGGGCTTGATCTGAGACTTTAAAATTTTGATTCTTTTGATTGTAGAAATCACTGAAATCATCTTCAAATTCTCCCTTTGAGTTAAGGCTTATATTGGCATTATTCAAAAGTACTGAAGGAAGTTTCAATCTAAACATTAAGGAGTTTGAATCAATCCAATAACGGTCCCCTTTCCAGCCAGAAACATTGACAGGGTACAAAAGAATTTGTCCCATCATTTTTTGAAGGTAGGTGACTTGACGCTGTTTTCTAAAAACAGAGGGGACAATTTTATGAATGCCCACCATCAATTCTACTGGGGATTTAATTTTAACGCCAATATTATTTTCGTTGTAAAACCAATCGGACATAAAAAGATGTCGCATCAGTTTTTTAATGTTGTAATCTTTGTAAAACAAATCTGTGAGTTCATCCAAATGAGAAGCATCTATGTTTGGATTAACAAAATAGGTGTATATTTTTCTACAAATAAACTCGGCACATTGGCGCTGTTTAAGAATGATATCGACAACATCATCACCGTCTAAATTACCAGTAATACCTAAAAATGTTTTGGAGTTTTCATCGTGTTTATTGGCCCTTAAAATAAAATCCCCATTGGCTTTGAAATTCCACCCAGTAAAGGCCCTTGCAGCTTCCTTGATGTCTTGCTCTGAATAATTTCCCAAGCCCAAAGTGAAAAGCTCTAACAACTCACGCGCAAAATTCTCATTGGGCTTGAGCTTTACATTGCGGTTATTGTTGAGATATTTAAGCATAGATGGCGTTCTTGCAACAGCTTTCACGAAGGCTCCAAAATCACCCAAAGCATGGGTACGTAGGGTATTGTTAAATTGAATAGCATGAAGAATGTGGTTGTCTCTACAGACAAAGACATTGGCCCAAAAAAGGGTCATTTTTTCTCTTAAAACACATTCGGAGCTGGCAATTTTTTTTAACCATTCAAAGTTCAATTGACGCACCATTCTTTGGCTCTTTTGTCTCAACTTTGTGGCAGCTTCATCCCCGTGTATTTCTTTATACTTTTTATAGGGCGTTTTAAGAAATTTATCAAATTCTGATAAATCAAGTTGAATGGGTTCAATTTGTTTTGAAATTTCAAAAATTGAATTGACATTCTTTGTCTTATTCAAAAGTTTAGCCGATTTTAAAGAAGATGGTGTAATTCCAAATCCGCTACGCCAATGTAAATGTATGAGATGTCTATCTTTCATTATTTAATAATCATAATAAATTATGATAAGTATTCCCCAATATAAGTTTAAATTATAAAAACTAAAAATGAAAAATACAATTAATAAGGATCTAATGTAATAATGGTGCCGTCCGCTCGGTATTTTATTTCGGCTACTTTTACACACCTTAAATGAGTAACGCCTTTTGAGAGCGAAGAATCATGGTAAAACAAATAAGTTTTTCCCTCAATCTCACATACAGAATGGTGGGAAGTCCAACCTACAACAGGGTTTAGAATTCGACCCTTGTAGGTGAACGGCCCATAAGGACTGTCTCCGATGCCGTAACATATAAAGTGAGTATCTCCAGTGGAGTATGAAAAATAATATTTCCCATTGTGTTTGTGCAGCCATGCGGCTTCAAAAAAGCGGCGGTCATTGTCACCTGAGCGTAAGAGATCTCCATTTTCATCAAGAATTTCTAATGCCTTGGGCGTTTCGTCAAATTCCAATAAATCATCTGTCATTTTAGCAACCAATGGCAACAAAGCTGGTTCATCATCTGCCGGAAGGAATGCGGTAGGGCTTTCCGGTTGATTGTTGTTAAAGACACCGGTTCTCCAACGTTGTAATTGGCCACCCCAAAGGCCTCCAAAATACATATAATAGGCACCGTCGTCATCTTTAAAAACGGCGGGGTCTATAGAAAAACTGCCCTTTATCGCTTTTGGCTCTGCTTTGAATGGGCCTGTTGGAGAGTCGCTAATAGCTACACCAATTCGAAAAATACCTTTATAATCCTTAGCTGGAAAGAAAAGATAAAATTTTCCATCTTTTTCATTGGCATCAGGCGCCCACATTTGCTGTTGTGCCCAAGGCACATCATCCACATGCAGAGCCACACCGTTGTCTACGGCTTTACTGTCAATGCTATCCATAGAAATGACATGGTAATCCTCCATCGCAAAATGGCTCCCTAAATCGTCAAAAGCCTCACCGGCATCAATATCATGTGATGGATATATGTATATTTTACCATTGAAATAATGGGCAGACGGGTCTGCAGTATAAATATGAGTTACCAAAGGCGCAGACAATGCCTTTTTATCCAATGCATCAAAATCTATATGGTCAATATTATCTTCAGGCATAGCAGTTAGTTGTTTCGTCTTTGTTTTAAATCTAATTCTATTTGTGTTTCCATGGTTTTATTAATTTCATAGAAAAATAATAAGCCTACACCTAATAAAAACGGAATGGCAGGAAAAATACTCACCAATAATTTTGTGCCAAGAATGGCTTCGGATGCTTGTCCCGAAAGACTATTGGCGTCGTAGCCATAATAATCCAAAATTTTAGTGACCAAAGAACTCCCGATGGTGAGGCCCAGTTTTAAACCGACCATCATGGCCGAAAATATGATCGCAGTTGCTCTGCGGTTATTTTTCCATTCGGAGTAATCTGCTACATCGGCAATCATCGCCCACAACAACGGAATGGTGATGCCATAGAAAAATCCATGCAATATTTGAGCTCCAAAAATGAGTTCAATTGCTGAAGACTCAAAAAAGTTAAACGCAATAATAAATAAGGTCGCAATGAGTAAAAATAAACCGAAAACATTGCGTTTTCCGTATTTGTCAGCCAAGGTCTTAGACAAGCCAATCCCGATTATCATAAAGATGATACCGCCCGCATTAAATAAACCAAAGCCAGCAGAAACTGGATCGTTCCCAAAGAAGTTAATTCCAATGCTAGATAAAAATTCTAATACAGGATTGATAAAACTTGTCAATCTCGAGGCATCAATAAAGTTTTCAAAATAATACACATAGCTACCCCCTTTCATGGCCAATGACACAAAAGTTAGGGTGGTTAAAACCAACATAATAATCCAGGGTTTATTTTTTACCAAGTCCGATAAATCTTCCCATATAGTAGACTTTTGCGCTTCTGTTGGTACCACGCGTTCTTTAGTGGTTAAAAAAGTAATCAATAACATAATAGTTCCTATAACAGCCAACCATGTCATTACAATTTCAATTCCAACGGCTTTATCGCCTTCTCCGGCATAGATGATAATTGGCAACATAAAAACTTGGACAAAAAATTGGGCAAACATCACCGCCACAAAGCGGTATGATGAAATGCTATTGCGTTCTTTCATACTTCCCGTAATAACCCCACTGAGCGCAGAATATGGCAAGTTACTAGCAGCATACAATAAAAGCAGTAAAGTGTAGGTAATAACTGCGTAAATCACCTTGCCTTTGTAACTAAAATCTGGGGTGCTAAAGGCCAAGACAGAAATAATTCCTAAAGGTACAGCCGTCCAAAGAATCCAAGGCCGAAACTTTCCCCATTTAGAATTTGTTCGGTCGGCGATGGCACCTACTATGGGATTGAATCCAAAAGCGGCGACGGTTCCTACAATAAACATGATGGCCGTTGCATCATTGGCATCTAACTTGTAGATGTCTGTATAAAAATAGGCCAAATAAGTCATTAGAGTTTGAAAGACCAAATTGGCAGCCAAGTCTCCAAGACTGTAGCCGATTTTTTCAATAATGGATAATTTATCGGAAGTTGATTTCATAACTAAATTTTTGTTGGTTTATGGCTTAGTGTTAACGCCTAAGAGACGTGCATAAGCTACTTTTGGTTGGTAATCTCTATCAAATAAAAGCGGATAGTTTGTGCGCCCTTTTATAGGCCAATCGTTGAGCCAAGAATGTTTGTCCATTACCCCCCAAAAGGTAACTCTATTAATTTTATCACTGTGTTTGACAAAAAGATTAAAAATGTCATGGTAACGCTTTGCTAATTTTTCTTGAACAGCATCCGGCAGTCCATTCGAGTATGGATTCATTTTTGGATCGCCTTCAAACTTTGAGAAATTTTGCGTCACCTCGGCGCCAACCATTTCCCAAGGATTGGGAAGCACAGAGATGTCAAGTTCTGTAAAAGACACATAAACTCCTGCAGCATGTACATCCAAAATAATTTGTTCTATTTCTTCCAAACTTGGAGATTTTAAATCCCAATGGGCTTGTACTCCAACTCCATTAATCTTGGTGCCATTGGCTTTAAATTTTTTAACCATTTCAAGAACTGCAGCTCTCTTTTTTGGTTTGTAAAGATTGTAATCATTGTAAATTAAATCTACATCTGGATCTACTTTCTCCGTCTTTCTAAAAACCTCCTCAATGTAATTTTCACCCATATTTTTATAAAAAACAGACGCTCTCAAACTTCCATCCTCTTCAAAAGCTTCATTGACGACATCCCAAGCATCAATTTTACCCTTATAGCGAGATACTAATGTATTGATATGGTTGTCCACATGTGCTCTGGTCTCAGCACTGTTGTCAAGATTTTGCATGAAATCTGCAAGCTGAGCATGCCAAACCAGGGCATGTCCCACAATGTACATGTTATTTTTGAGACCCATTTCAACATACTTATCTGCTGCTTTAAAATTAAATTGGTTGGGCTTGGGTTGAATAAACATCCATTTTAAAGAGTTCTCTGGTGTAATTGTATTGAATTCACGATTTACAATTGTAGCGGATTTTGGATCTAAACCAAGAATCGTGTTTTCGTTAATGGCCGCTCCCATATAAAATAAATCTTTAAAATGTGCGCCTAATGACAACTTACTGGAGGATTCAGAAACAAATTTATTGGCAAAACTGATAAAACAAACAAGACCACAAGTAAGTATTAGAAATATTGGTTTTTTTAATTTTTTCATCATTTTCTTTTGAATGTTGTTACTCTTAATGTTTCAAAAATTTAAGGGTTTGGAAACTATTGGTATGTGTATTGCGGATTTTTACCAAATAAATCCCTGTACTCAGAGTCGAAACGTCCAAGGTTAACGTTTTATTTCGTGTGTTTTCTTGATTGGAAAGTTGGTAATATTTCCCTAATAAATCCATAACCTCAATTTGGTCACCGGCATTGTATTTTGAAATTGTTATTTGGTTTTTAGCGGGGTTGGGGTAAAGAAAGATCTGGCCATAACGAGTATCATAATCCCAAACTCCGGCAGTTGTGTTTATAAACTCATAGGCACCAATGTCAACCACATCATCGCCGTCAATATTAGAAAAATCGACCTCAGCAGATCCTTGAGGTACCAAAGTAAAATCATCTATGTAAAAATCACTAACAACTCCATCTCCAATATTAGGTCCTTTGACATATGCAAACATGGGGTCATTTGATGGATATGTGAAATTCCCGGTCAACAGCGTCCAACCCTGGTCATTTACAGCAGTACTGGTTGTTACAGAGGTGTATGTATTTAAAGCAGTATTCTTGACGGTTATTTGTGCATTTCCAGCACCGCCACTGGCTAATTTCACCCAGACATAAAACGTATAGGTTTCACCAACATCCAAAAGATTATCCAATGCCAATTTAGGGCTGTGCCAGTTGGCGGTTCGATTGGTAACTGAAAGGCAGAAATCTCCGGATTTTGAGGTTTCCGTAGTAGAAGTCAAAGTGGGAGATCCAAATTGAGACCAACCGCCATTCGAATTTTCGAAACTTGTAAAGGATATTGCATTGGGAAGTGTTGGTCGTGGATTCCCCAAAAAATCATCTGTCGGCGAGTAGGCTGAATCTCCAGCATCAATGGCGGGTGAATTATCAGATAATTGTAAGTTTAACTGACTGATGTCAACAGGGCCATTTACAACACTTGGAACGTTCACAAACTGAGGATTGAGATTGACAAAATTTGTTGCTGTTTGGTTCCCTGGGTATGCAACTGTCCCGTTTTGAAAAATATTATTTAATGCAACTTTTGTCCCATCATTTGAGGTAGAAGTATCTGGATTATCAATTCTGCTCAAACTCAGGGCTGCATAATTTCGTTCAAAAACAACTGAAAAGTCATCAATGTAGAAATCAGCTAAGCCTTCACTTTGTACAGGTCCCCTGACATATAAAAAGTCGCTTGAAAGCTGATGGGTATAGTCACCACTGATGAGGGTCCAATCATCTTGTGAAACAGTTTGAACACCCAAAGCAGATGAAGTCGTATTTCCATCAACTGTTTTTCTTAGGGTTAATTGAACAGCTCCAGAAGAACTACCCGCCACCAACTTTACCCAAACATATATCTTGTATTTCTGACCAACCTCCAAATCATATCCTAAATCCTCTAAATCAATTTTAGGACTCTGCCAATCGGCAGCACGTCCACTAATTAA
>PAQB01000006.1 GCA_002709185.1 Flavobacteriaceae bacterium | reverse complement strand
AAACCCAAATAACTACCAGTTAAACATCATGCCACTTACTGAGTTTCAAAATATTTATGATGGTGTTAAATTGGGTCTCAACTTTAACAACCGGGGCATTCTTGCAAAGCCTGTAATATTTGCAATTGCTCCCACCTATGGGTTAAAATCAAAAACCATTACAGGAAGTGCAAAAGTTCTTTTTAATAAATTTCATGAGGACAGCGAATTATTTAAAACAATGCTTGGTCTAACTATTGACCGGGCGAGTTTTGACTATGGGGCTTTTATTACAAAAATTCAACCCTTTGCCCAATTCACATTTCGACCACAAAATAATTTACGTTCCAATTCACTGAAACGTTTACAATTGCGTTACATCAATATCCAGAAAGACGAATCCAGAAATCCTTTAGATGACAATACCATACCACCCTATCAAGTATTTAATGTCAGATACCTTAGTTTAGATAATAATATTGCGGATTTTAAAAAATGGTATATCGGCCTACAATTTTCAGAGAATTTTGGAAAAATCAATTTGAATTACGAGGTCAGAAAACGTACTCCCAAGGATAGACATTATAACTTAAGGATATTTGCTGGTGCCTTTTTATACAATACGCTTCTAGAGACTGAAACAAATTTTAATTATGCATTAGACCGTCCTGAAAACTATCTATTCGAATACAATTACTTAGGCCAATCCGAAGACTCCGGAATATTAGCACAACAACTGTTGGTGGCTGAAGGTGGTTTTAAGTCAAAACTAAATCCTGCTTATGCAAACCAATGGATTACAACATTAAATGCAAGCGCTTCCATTTGGCGTTATATTCAAGCTTACAGCGATGTTGGTTTTATCAAAAATAAAGGCAATAAACCGTTTTTTGGTTACGACTCTGGAATCAGAATGGATTTGATTATCGATTATTTTGAATTGTACTTTCCAGTGTATTCCAATCTTGGATGGGAAATAAGCCAAGCCAACTATTCGGAAAAAATTCGTTTTGTTATTACAACTGATATTTCAAAACTTGCTGGCTTGTTTACCCGAAAATGGTTTTGAGAGAAAAATAAAAGTGAATTTATATTTTTTCAGCAATAGTTAATTCAACGTGCTCTCAATGGCGTTGTCCAAGCGGCTTTTAATCCCTATCTTTGCAAAAAAATTTAATCAAATGACTGCCAAAGGTAGTTTAGCTGAAAATATCACTTTTGAAGAATTCAAAGTTGAAATTCTTAACGACTATAAAATTGCGGTTACCAGTCGAGAATGCAGCCTTCTTGGTAGACGTGAAGTCCTCACTGGTAAAGCAAAATTCGGAATTTTTGGTGGTGGCAAAGAGCTTCCTCAAATCGCTTGGGCCAAAACTTTTAAAAATGGTGATTTCAGATCAGGATATTACAGAGATCAGACGTTTATGATGGCCATTGGAGAATTGAGTATAGAACAATTTTTTGCTGGCCTATACGCCCATACGGATATCAATTTCGACCCTATGAGTGCAGGTCGACAGATGGGAGGGCATTTTGTAACGCATTCCTTGGATGAAAATTTCAAGTGGAAAGATTTAACTAAACAAAAGAATTCAAGTTCAGATATCTCCCCTACAGCCGCACAAATGCCCCGGCTTCTAGGTTTAGCGCAAGCTTCAAAAGTTTATAAAAATCTAGATGGCTTTGATGCTTCAAAATTCTCCAGTGAAGGCAGCGAAGTTGCTTGGGGTACTATTGGAAACGCCAGTACAAGTGAAGGTATTTTCTTTGAAACGATCAATGCTGCTGGTGTACTACAAGTACCAATGGTAATTAGTGTATGGGACGACGATTATGGGATTTCAGTCCATGCCAAACACCAAACAACAAAAGAAAATATTTCTAAAGTCTTAAGTGGTTTTCAACGCGATGATGAAGATGCTGGTTATGAAATTTTAAATGTCAAAGGATGGGACTACCCCGCGCTCATAAACTGTTATGAAAAAGCCGGTCAGATTGCGCGACTTGAGCACGTTCCGGTTTTGATACATGTTGAAGAGCTAACGCAACCCCAAGGACATTCAACTTCTGGATCCCATGAACGTTACAAAAATACAGAACGTCTGCAGTGGGAAAAAAATAATGATTGTAATTTAAAGTTCAGGGAATGGATAATCAATAGCAATATTGCAAGTGAAGATGAACTCTTTAATCTTGAAAAAAATATAAAATTAGAGGTAAAAGCAGGCAAAATCAAAGCTTGGAATGATTTCATCAATCCGATAAAAACAGATGCCCGTGCTGTAATCGCTTTGATGCATGCTGCAGCAAAAGTTTCTTCTCAAAAATCATTTGTAGATAAAGAAATCGCGAAATTAGAAGCGATAAAGGAACCCATAAAAAAAGATATTCTTGGTGTTTCCAGAGATGTTCTAAAGTACTTAATTCACGACAATACCAGTGAAAAAGCTCAATTAATCCATTGGATCAATGATTACACTAATTTGGGACAATCAAAATTTAGTACGCTTCTATACAGTGAATCTGACCAACGTGCAGAAAATATTAAAACCTTACCGCCAACATACTCTGACCCCTCAGAGTTTGTTGACGGTCGCATCATAATTAGGGATAATTTTAATCAAATCTTTTCAAAATATCCAGAAGCACTAATCTTTGGACAAGACTCTGGCGCCATTGGAGATGTCAATCAAGGTTTGGAAGGACTGCAAGAAAAATATGGTAGCACTCGAATTGCCGACGCAGGCATACGAGAGGCAACCATTATTGGACAAGGGATTGGAATGGCTATGCGAGGTCTTCGCCCCATTGCAGAAATTCAATATTTGGATTATTTGATGTACGCTCTACAAATTATTAGTGATGATTTGGCCACCTTACATTACAGAACATTGGGAAAACAAAAAGCGCCGATGATCATACGTACACGTGGTCACAGGTTAGAAGGAATTTGGCATTCTGGTTCTCAAATGGGGGGTATTTTAAATCTTATAAGAGGAGTTCATGTACTAGTCCCTAGAAATATGACCAAGGCTGCGGGGTTTTACAATACTCTTTTGGAAAGTGACCAAACTGCTTTAGTGGTGGAATGCTTGAATGGATATCGCTTAAAAGAAAAGAAACCCGATAATATGGGGGAATTTAAAACACCCATTGGCATTGTTGAAATTGTCAAAGCAGGAAGGGATTTAACCTTGGTTTCATATGGTTCAACATTGCGTTTGGCAGAACAAGCTGCACGTGAACTTTTAGAAGTTGACATTGATGTAGAGGTAATTGACGTTCAGTCCTTAATTCCATTTGATAGAAACCAAGATATTTTAAAAAGTGTTCAAAAAACAAACCGACTACTTATCGTTGATGAGGATGTGCCTGGAGGTGCCTCTGCCTATATTTTGACAGAGATACTAAAACAAAAGGGGGGCTACGAGAATTTTGACAGTGCCCCTCAACTGCTTACTGCACAAGCACACCGACCTGCTTATGGCTCTGACGGTGATTACTTTAGTAAGCCTTCTAAAAACGATATTTTTGAAAAAGCATATGGTATTTTACATGAGTCTAATCCTACGGACTACCCCAAGTTGAGGTAATATTCTCAGTCTACCTGAGCTTGTATAGCGATTTGAATTATTGTAATATTACAGTAAAATCTCAAAAACAACCCTGTAAAAGCATTATCATGAATCCAGCTGAGTCAAAAAACCCTATAAAATCAGAGTCTAAAGAACTTTCAATTTATACCGCCCTTGTTCCGGTATTTGCATTGATATTAATGTTGTTTTACAATGTGTTTTTTGTTTTTGGAGATGATGCATTGAGCGGAAGCAATCAATTTATATTGATATTGGGTGCTGCTATCGCTGCCATTGTTGGATTTATAAATAAAACCTCATATCAAAAAATGCTTGAAGAAGTTTCTGAAAATTTAAAATCAACTTCTGGGGCATTACTCATTTTGCTCATGGTAGGAGCATTATCTGGTACTTGGCTTGTCAGCGGTATTATACCAACAATGATTTATTACGGACTTCAATTGTTGAATCCTACTTTTTTCTTGGTAGCCTCAGTCCTTATTTGTGCCATTATTTCAATTGCAACCGGAAGCAGCTGGACGACCTCAGCGACTGTAGGCATTGCCCTCATAGGCATTGGAGACACGCTTGGGATTTCTTTAGGTATGACTGCAGGAGCAGTTTTATCAGGGGCTTATTTTGGAGATAAAATGTCTCCTTTAAGCGACACTACTAATTTGGCACCAGCAATGGCAGGCGCAGAACTGTTTGACCATATAAAATACATGGCCATTACAACTGTACCAACTTTTGTTATCACACTTTTTCTGTTTTTAATTATTGGGTTAAACATCGAGATCAATGGCACACCAAATATTTTTAATAAATTGGAAGCGATTGATCAAGCTTTTAATATTTCACCATGGTTACTTCTTGTCCCAATTATGGTAGTTGTTTTGATTGTAAAGAAAACGCCGCCCTTAGTAGCTTTGTTAACAGGAACTTTATTAGCAGCCCTTGCATCAATCTTAGCGCAACCTCAAATATTGATGTCAATTGCGGAGTCTGAGACCTTTAATTTTGAAACCGCCTACAAAGGAATCATGCAATCCATCACTGTTGATACGGCTGTTGAAACCTCAAGTGCTGAACTAAACGATTTATTTTCATCAGGTGGAATGAAGGGCATGATGGATACAATTTGGCTGATCATTTGTGCCATGGTTTTTGGAGGTGTTATGGATGCAATCGGAGCTTTGTCTAAAATTAGTAAAGTACTTTTGACTTTGGCCTCCTCGACCTTTGGTTTGTTTGCTAGTACTGTTGCCAGCTGCCTGGCGCTAAACGTTACGGCATCCGATCAATATTTGGCCTTGGTAGTGCCAGGGAAAATGTTTAAAAAAGCTTACGAAGATAAAGGGCTCGCACCCGAAAATTTAAGCCGAACACTAGAAGACTCTGGAACTGTAACCTCTGTATTGGTGCCCTGGAATACTTGCGGCGCATTTCAAAGTAGTGTTTTAGGCGTACATGTGGCAGACTATTTTATGTATGCATTTTTTAACTGGATCAGTCCTTTTATGACCTTATTGGTTGCAGGATTATCGCTAAAGATTAAACAGTTAAGAGCGGCCTGAGTTGATAAATTATTTATAACGATTATAAATAATTTATCAACTTAAAACTAAATCAATTTTTACTTAATTTTAACATTTAATACTTAAATCTAAACTAACTATGAGCGAGAGTAAATGTCCTTTCCACGGATCGACTACCACCCCCAACCTTGGAACTCAAAACAAAGATTGGTGGCCCAACCATTTAAACCTTGATATTTTACGTCAACATGACACAAAAAGCAATCCACTTTCTGAAGTTGATTATCGAAAAAGTGTAAAATCCTTAGACCTTGAATCAGTTATAAAAGATCTTAAATTTGTCATGACTGACAACAAAGATTGGTGGCCTGCGGATTATGGTCATTATGGTCCATTTTTCATTCGCATGACCTGGCATGCGGCAGGTACCTACAGAACTGGTGATGGACGCGGAGGTGCTGCCACTGGCGCGCAACGCTTTGCACCCCTGAATTCATGGCCAGATAACGGCAATTTGGATAAAGCTAGACGCTTGCTTTGGCCAGTGAAACAAAAATACGGTAATGCTTTAAGCTGGGCTGATCTTTTGGTTTTGGCTGGGAATGTGGCCATTGAAGATATGGGTGGCCCAAATCATGGTACTGCTCTAGGCAGAGCTGACATATGGCACTCCGAAAAAGACATCTACTGGGGTGCAGAAGATGAATGGTTGGGTGACAACCGTTATGGAGACACCAGACAAGACTTAGAAAACCCATTGGCAGCCGTTCAAATGGGTCTTATTTACGTGAATCCTGAAGGCCCAAATGCGAACCCAGATCCTGCCCTCTCTGCTCAGGACGTTCGCGAAACTTTTAAACGCATGGCCATGAATGATACTGAAACCGTTGCGCTAACGGCTGGCGGTCATACATTTGGAAAAGCACATGGTGCTTCAAGTGAAGACTACAAAGGAACAGAACCCGAAGGTGCTGATATTGGTGAACAGGGCTTTGGCTGGACAAGTTCCTATAAAAGTGGAAAAGGCGTTGATGCCATCACAAGTGGCATCGAAGGCCCTTGGACCACAAATCCCATCCAATGGGATATGGATTATTTAAGATTACTATTCAAATACGAATGGGAATGTAAAAAAAGTCCTGCTGGTGCTTGGCAATGGCATCCCATAAATTGTGAGGAGGAAGACATGGTCCCACAAGTTGATGGGAGTAACGGAAAAGTACTGCCCATGATGACCACAGCGGATATGTCCATGAAAGTAGACCCCGAATACAATAAAATTTGTAAATATTTCATAGAAAATCCAGATGCTTTTGGTGAAGCCTTTGCAAAAGCTTGGTTTAAATTGCTCCACAGAGACATGGGACCCAAATCAAACTATATAGCTGGCGACTATAAAGACGTGAATTATATTTGGCAAGATCCTATAGTGCCTACCCCGCAAATGTCCAGTGAAAAAGAAGCAGCTGTTAGGGCAGCGATTGCAAAAACCGACTTAACACATCTTGCACTCATTGAGACGGCCTGGGCTTCAGCATCTACCTTTAGACAGTCTGATAACCGCGGCGGTGCTAACGGTGCCAGAATTCGCTTGGAACCCCAAATAAATTGGGCTGTAAATAAACCTAACCAACTGCAAAGTGTTCTCGCTGTTTTAGAATCAATCGCGAAAGATTTAGAAGTAAGTGTTGCCGATACTATTGTTATTGGAGGTGCCGTTGGAATCGAAATGGCATCAGGTGTGACAGTAAAAGTAACCACTGGACGTGGAGATGCAACGCAAGAAAGTACAGATATAAATTCCTTTAATTTATTAAAACCCAAAGCATGTGGGTTTCGAAATTACACAGAAAAGGAATTCTCCGTTACAACCGAAGAAATCATGTTAGACAAAGCACAACTCTTAGGATTAACTCCTGTTGAGTTTACCGTTTTGGTTGGTGGGCTTCGCGCAATGGGAGTTTCTCATTCTGGTGAAGGAATATGGACTGAAGGCAAACTAGATAACAGTTGGTTTAAAACCCTGTTGTCTATGGATGTTAAATGGGAAAAAACGTCTTACAATGGCTATGTAGCAAAAGACCGCTTGACCGATGCGAAAATACGTACAGCATCACGAACGGATTTGGTGTTTGGCTCTAATTCCGAACTGCGAGCCATAGCTGAAGTCTATGCGAGTGATGACAACCAAGACAAATTTGTGGATGATTTTATTGCAGCCTGGAATAAAGTCATCAATGCAGACCGTTTTGATCTAATGTGATATAAAACTTGTCATTCTATTTTAAAGACCCGGTTAATTACTGGGTCTTTATATTTAAAACAATTTAATAATCAGAATTCAATAAAGTTTATTAATTTGTATTTTTGTTTAAACCATCAAAAAGTGCATGATTAAATCAAAAGGCATTAAAAAAAGTGCAAAACTGACTCTAAACAATTCTCAACGGCTTGTATTTGGTAGCTTCTTGGTGTTATTGGGGGTTATTTTATTTTTTTCGATTGTATCCTATTTTTTTACTGGTGAAAGCGACCAAAGCACACTTGTTGATTTTGGCAACCGAGCAGTACCAACAAAAAATTGGCTCAGTAAATTAGGGGCTTGGCTCAGCCATTTACTTGTTTTTAAAGGATTTGGAGTTGCTTCTGTTTTATTTTCAGGACTTTTGGGGCTTTCTGGTTTTAGTATCTTAGTAAATACACCTAAACAACGGCTTTACCGCCACTGGGTATGGGGTACTTTTATCATCATATGGCTTTCAATTGGGTTCGGATTTATTTTTAAATCTTATCCAAATATGGGTGGAACTATAGGTTATGAATTAAATTTATTTTTTCAGGATTATATTGGAAAAATTGGCACTGCTGCACTTTTGTTGTTGGGTGTGATTGCATATTTAGGGATTCGACTCAAAGTGAGTCCCCAACAAATTGGTCAACTTTTTAAATCAATATTTAAAACAACTAAAAAAGTTGCTAAAACTGTTGAACAATCAACTGTTAAAATTAATGATGAATCTACATCCTCTGAAAATGTAAATAACACATCTACTTTTGAGATTCCCCTAGACAATTTGGAACCCACAATACAAAACCATTCCAATATTAATAAAAACGAGGTTTTCACTGAAAGTCCAAATGGTGATAAAGAAATTCAGGATCTCAAAATGGAAGTTACTGTTGTGGAAGAAGAAGCCTCAGAAACGGATAATCTAGCCGCAAAATTAGTTGAAGATTTTGGAGAAGTTGATCCCACTTTAGAATTGTCAAAATTCGTCTTCCCACACTTAGAATTACTAAAAAAATACGACAGTGAAGGCATCACAATTGACGAAGAAGAACTTGAAGACAATAAAAATAAAATTGTTGAAACGCTCAACAATTATAAAATTGGCATCAGTAGCATTAAAGCGACGGTTGGACCCACGGTCACACTCTATGAAATTATACCCGACGCAGGAATTCGTATTTCTAAAATTAAGAATTTAGAGGACGATATTGCACTATCACTCTCGGCACTCGGAATTCGTATCATTGCTCCAATACCAGGCCGCGGAACCATAGGGATTGAAGTGCCCAACAAAAACGCTACAGTTGTTTCAATGAATTCAGTCATTGCCTCCAAAAAATTTCAAACAACTGAGATGGAATTGCCCGTCGCAATTGGAAAAACCATCAGTAATGAAACTTTTGTTGTTGATCTTTCAAGAATGCCTCATTTACTCATGGCTGGGGCTACAGGTCAAGGAAAATCAGTTGGATTAAATGCAGTTTTAACCTCTTTGCTTTATAAAAAACATCCGGCGGAAGTTAAATTTGTTTTGGTTGATCCAAAAAAAGTAGAACTGACACTTTTTAATAAAATTGAACGGCATTACCTAGCAAAACTGCCCGACTCAGAAGATGCAATCATTACAGACAATACAAAGGTCATCAACACCTTAAACTCACTTTGTATTGAAATGGATAACCGCTATGATTTGCTTAAATCTGCTTTTTGTAGAAACATAAAGGAATACAATTCAAAATTTAAAGCCCGTAAATTAAACCCCAATGAGGGGCATAAGTTCTTACCTTATATTGTCTTAGTTGTAGATGAGTTTGCCGATCTCATTATGACGGCCGGTAAAGAAGTTGAAACACCAATTGCACGCTTGGCGCAATTGGCAAGAGCAATTGGAATTCATTTAATTATTGCCACCCAGCGCCCTTCCGTTAATGTCATCACAGGTATTATAAAGGCAAATTTCCCGGCGCGAATTGCCTTTAGGGTAACATCAAAAATAGATTCTAGAACAATATTGGACAGCTCGGGTGCCGATCAATTGATTGGCCGTGGCGATATGCTATACACCCAAGGCAATGATTTGGTGAGAATTCAGTGTGCTTTTGTTGACACCCCTGAAATTGAGCGCCTAACTGAGTTTATAGGAGCACAGAAAGCCTACCCAAGTGCCTATATCCTTCCAGAATACATCAGTGAAGAGTCTGGCACAAGTCTTGATATTGATATCAATGATCGCGACAAGCTTTTTAGGGAAGCTGCAGAGGTCATTGTGACAGCCCAACAAGGTTCCGCATCCTTATTACAGCGCAAATTGAAATTAGGATACAACCGAGCAGGCCGCATCATTGATCAACTGGAAGCAGCAGGCATCGTAGGGCCTTTTGAAGGCAGCAAGGCGCGGCAGGTATTAATTACGGACCTAACGGCTTTAAATCAATTTTTTGACAATGAATCCCCTGTATAAAATTAAATCAACGCTAACACTCCTATTTGCTTTTGGAATACTTCAAGGACAAACTCAGGACCCTGAAGCCAAAGCGCTATTAGAAGCCGTTAACGCTAAAGTTGAAAACTACAATAACATACAAATTGATTTCAAATATGTTCTTGAAAACGATTCTGAAAATATCCGCCAGGAAACACGTGGTAAAATCACTTTGTCAGGAGATAAATACGCTTTAGATATTTTGGGGATTCAACGGCTTTATGACGGAGAAACCCTGTATACCATAAGTTCAGATGATGAGGAGGTTACAATTTCAAAAAACAACTCCGATGACAACAATACCATTGCACCAAGTGCACTTCTAACATTTTATGAAAGCGGATATAATTATAAATTAGACATTTCACAGCAAAAGTTTGGAAGAAAAATTCAGTATATAAAACTAACTCCCATTGACTCAGAAGCTGAAATAAAATATGCACTTCTAGGAGTGGACACCAAAACAAAGCACATTTATAACCTTATAGAAATAGGAGAGAATGATACAAAAACAACACTGACGATTCTGTCTTTTAAAACAAACATACAACTGGCCAAATCGTTCTTTATATTTGATGCCTCCAAGTATAATGATTATTACATCAACAATTTAGACTGAGCGCTGCCTTGAAACTATTAGATCGCTACATACTATTTACCTATCTAAAATCTTTTTTTAGTGTTTTTCTAATACTGATGTTTATTTTTTTACTGCAATCGGTTTGGGTTTATATTTCAGAATTGGCGGGAAAAGACCTAGAAATTGATGTAATATTAAAATTCTTGCTGTATGTTTCACCCCGACTCATTGTTCTGGTTTTGCCACTAACTGTATTACTGGTNTCTATAATGGTTTTTGGGAATTTTTCTGAAAACTATGAATTTGCAGCNATGAAATCAACCGGAATTTCATTGGGCCGTGCCATGAAAAGCTTGAGCATTTTTATTGTTTTTTTAGGAANTGTCAGTTTTTTCTTTGCAAACAATGTGATTCCATCAGCGGAAGTTAACTTTTTCAACCTACGCCGTAACATCGCTAAAGTTAAACCAGCTATGGCTATTGCAGAAGGTCAATTTAACCAGTTACAAGATATCAACATTAAAGTGGCCAAAAAATCTGGGGACAATGGTCAATTTCTTGAAGACGTCATCATACATCAAAAAAAAGGGAATTCCTATGGAAATTTCACTGTCATAAAATCAAAAACTGGTGAATTCTTTAGTAATAAAGATTCCGATATTTTACAACTTATTTTATACGACGGCAATTATTATGACGAATTACAACCGGCCAATTACAAAAAAAGAACCAAAAATAGACCGCTAGTCAAAAGTACATTCGAACGCTATGTGATCAATATTGATGTTTCTAAGTTTAACAATATTGACTTTAGTAGTAAAGATGATGCTTCGCGCTACAACATGCTTGACGTTATAGAATTAAATACAACCATTGACTCGCTTTATACTCTACAGCAAAAATTTGATACGAAATTTTCAAAAACAATGCTGATCAAGTCAAAACAAAACCGGCTGTCCACGAATAAAAAGCCAATTGCGCAAGACAGTCTAGCACTACATCAAGATCTCTTGACATTATTGCCTGACCAAAAGTCTGTGAATGTTTTGGATTATGCCCTTAACTCTGTCAAAAATATCAACAATGATTTCAAGGTTAAATCGAAATCCAAGTTATTGGCTACCATAAATATCAACAAACACATTATAGCATTACATGATAAATTTGCATTAGGACTAATGTGTATCGTATTGTTTTTTGTTGGAGCACCACTTGGAGCGCTCATTCGTAAGGGCGGAATTGGATTGCCAATGGTTATTGCAATTTTAATCTTTTTAACCTATCATTTCATAAGCATTTTTGCCAAAAACAGTTCCGAGGACAACAGTTTAAATCCTGTTGTCGCAACCTGGCTAGCGGGAATAATCATGCTGCCTTTTAGTATTTATTTAACCAGTAGAGCAACGAAAGACAGGGCCCTTATGGATTTAGATGCGATTTTAATTCCACTAAAAAAGAAGCTTGTAAAATCAAGGCTAAGTCAATTTGAAACGGCTATAAAAACCAAGGCAACCCCCTTTAAAGATTTGACAGGTTTTGAAAATTCAAAATTGATTGATCTTGTCAAAAATTACCGTCATTATGGCTTATCAACAGAACATAAAAATAAAGCCCTTATGGAACTAAAAGCTAGAGGAATAGATGAAATGACATTGAAAATTTCTGGACACCTAACCAATGAAGATTATGAGTCGGGAATACGCTTTTTAGAAGATTACCATGAGAACGCTACGGTTGGTACCTTATCCCACACAACATTTTTAATTTTTGGGATCCTTGGATTGGTACTAAATAATAATAAGTTCCCCACAATGGGTTTGATTTTTATAGTAGTTGCAGCACTTGGATTCATTGTATTTTTAATTGTTGTGCCAAAAGTTTTTAAAAACCAATCTGAGTTTTATGAGCTTTTAAAAAAACGCTTTATGACCAATAATGTGGTTTTTGTAATTTTAGCATTCCCCCTATTCTTCCTCTATAGACTTTATTTCAATAAAAAAATGAAAGAAGATTTAAATAAAATCTCTTAAGTTCTAATTGAGTTCTACTATCTTTGAAAAAAATTAAATATGGCTTCTAAAAATTCATCCTCTACCCTTCGCAAACTCAATACGATTGATGAAGCAATTGCGGACATAAAAGCGGGTAAAATTGTGATTGTTGTTGATGATGAAGCTAGAGAAAACGAGGGCGATTTTATTGCAGCTGCTGAAGCTGTTACGCCAGAGATGATTAATTTCATGGCGACTCATGGACGGGGACTCATATGCGCCCCCTTGACAGAATCTAGATGTAACGAATTGGATTTATACATGATGGTACAAAACAATACAGTATTGCACCACACACAATTCACAGTTTCTGTTGATTTGATAAGACAGGATTGCACTACTGGCATTTCCGCCGCAGACCGCGCGAAAACTATTAAGTCTTTCGTGGATCCTGGAACCAAACCTCATGATTTAGGCCGCCCTGGACACGTCTTCCCGTTAAAAGCTAAAAATGGTGGTGTTTTAAGAAGAACGGGGCATACAGAAGCAGCTGTAGATCTCGCGAGACTTGCAGGTTTCGAACCTGCTGGTATTTTAGTTGAAATTTTAAATGAAGATGGCACCATGGCACGCTTACCGCAACTGTTAGAAGTCGCCAATAAATTTGATTTAAAAATTATTGCTATTGAAGATTTGGTGGCCTACCGTATGCAACACGACTCATTGATTGCCAAAAAAAGTGATTTCGAGATTGAAACACGTTTCGGTACTTTTAGGTTAAGAGCCTATCAACAAACCACCAACGATGCCATTCATATGGCCTTGACTAAAGGGGAATGGGATGAATCGGAAACAATACCGATACGAATCAACTCAACTTCTGTGAACAACGACATTCTCGGTACGCTTACAAATAATGTCGATAGAAAATTAGATGAAATTTTTAAGTTGATTGAAAGTGAAGGAAAAGGCGCTGTTGTTTTTATAAATCAATACACCAGTCCAGAAAAGACACTTAAACGCTTAACAACTTTAGAAACCATTCAAAATCCTGGGGAAGTCGTGAAAGCCCCCTCAATTGAAATGGATGCTAAAGATTTTGGAATCGGAGCTCAAATCTTACACGATTTAAGCATCCACAAACTGAATTTGATTTCCAACAGTAAACAAAAAAAACGGGTTGGTATGATTGGTTATGGATTAGAGATTGTAGATTATATCAGCTATTAGCGTAAACCGATTGAATGCAATTGGCCATTGTTTTGGCGCGGTGTGCAACTTCTTCCTCTGACCAAGAAAGTTTAACAAGACAAGAAAGATTTCTTCCGATATAGTGATCAGATTTCGCAAAGTTTTTTTCTTTTAATGCATCCAACCCAGACTGGATTTCCGGCGATAAGGGGTATAAAGATTTTTTCATTTTGAGGTGGTCCCATTTGCGGATGTAATGCCAATTATTATCATAATAATGAAAACACACATCCAATCCATTAGCCTTAAACGCCTGGTTCACGGCTCTGGCCGTTTCTAAGTCTTCAAGAAAAAAGTTTAAAAATGCATAACTCTCCTCCCCGCCCTCTGGAACACTTCTAAATGTAACCCCATCCAAAGGTTCTAAGGCGCCTCTGAGTATTTTGTAATGTTTTTTTTGTAAGGCTAAAAATTCATCAATACGGCGAAATTGTGCCAAACCTACAGCAGCATTTAGTTCAGAAATTCTGAAATTATAACCAAGAAAAGGATGATTCTCTGCCCCACGATCGTTCCCAATGTGATCATGGCCGTGGTCACTAAAATGATCAAGATGTTTTGCATATTTAGGATCATTGGTAATGACAACACCGCCTTCGCCACAAGTGACTGTTTTTACAAAATCAAATGAAAAGCAGCCCAAATCTCCAATCGTACCCAGTGCCTGGCCCTTGAAAGTTCCTCCTATCGCTTGACATGCATCTTCAATAAGCAACAAATTATGGGCATTACAGATAGACTTTAAAGCATGTAAATTGGCCATGCTACCACACATGTGAACTGGCATAATGGCCTTAGTTTTGGGAGTAATCGCTGATTCTACAGCCTCAATATCTAAGGTTAAAGTATCATCAATATCCACAACTACTGGTGTAGCCCCCAACATTAAAATGGCTTCAAAACTAGCGACAAAGGTGAAGCAGGGCATGATGACTTCATCTCCAGCGCCTACCCCAGAAGCCGCAAGCGCCATACTAACGGCAGCAGTTCCACTGCTTAAAAGTTGGGCATGTTGCACCGCGAAACGTTTTTCAATGGCTGTTTCCAAGTCTTTGGCTTTCCAATGGCCTTGTCTCAATCCATCAAAACCATAGCGCATTAAAACTCCAGAGTTTAAAACATCTTGTACTTCTTTGCGTTCGGCATCGCCAAATAATTCAAATCCTGGCATTATTAATTAATTTCAATCACTGATTCAGAGATTTGCTTACGCACTTTTTTCAATCCTGAAAACATATCATCATCTGCTCTGTATCCCATAGGCATAATGAGGACTGACCTTAGGCCTTTCGATTTTAAATCAAAATAGGCGTCAAAGGCCTCAGGATCAAACCCCTCCATCGGACAAGCATCAATACGAAGGTCTGCACAAACAGCCAATAGGTTTCCCATTGCTAAATAGGCTTGCTTGGCACCCCAAAGATAAATCTCCTCAGAAGATTTCTTTTTAAAACTATCGATGATATGGGTTCTAAAAGATGCTAAAATTTTATCATCAGTCTTTCGAACGCTTTTAATGCGTTCAAAATAATCGACAACATAGGGCGCTTCCAAAGTAGTTTTAACACAAAAAACAGCCAAGTGTGAAGCCTGTGCAACTTGATTTTGGTTCATTGACAAAGGCACTAATTCTCTTTGGATGGTTTTGTTGCAAACTAAGATTAAAGAAACAGGCTGTAAGCCGTAAGAACTCGCGGTAAGATTAAATGCAGATTTAATCTTGTCAACATCTTCCGAAGGGATGACTTTAGAAGTATTAAATTTTTTGGTGGCGTAGCGCCACTTAAGCGCTTCTAAAAGACTCATAAAAAATATTTTCACAAAAATAAGGAATTAATTGTTTGGTCTTAAACCAATAAAAAAGCCTTAACATGATTTTTAACAACTTTTAATAAAAAAACCCACAAAAAATGTGGGTTTTATATTGCGGAGAAAGAGGGATTCGAACCCCCGGAGGTGTGACCCTCAACAGTTTTCAAGACTGCCGCATTCGACCACTCTGCCATTTCTCCAATGTG